>JANXBB010000204.1 GCA_025061975.1 Caldifarciminota bacterium
AGCGGTTTAGGGAGCAGCTTAGGGAGTGACGGGGTTTTATAAAACTTTTCTTAAATCGGGTTTAATTTTTGTTTTAAGAATTTTTGTTTTTACTTGCATTGACGAATTTAACTTTTGTTGATAATATATATATAAATGTCCAAAGAGCAAAACGCATGCTACGATTGGGTTCTAATTCCCCAAAGTAGTGAACAAAACAATATTCACGAAATTGCCTCAAATTTAAATCTTCCATCTAAGATTGTAGAAATTTTATTTAACCGTGGTTATCGAACTGCAGTGGCAATTACTAATTTTCTTAATCCATCGCTAACAAATCTTCATCCCCCATCACTGATAAAAGATATAGTTAAAGCTCAGGAGCGTATTTTCAGAGCAATAAATAGTAATGAACCGATTCTAATTTGTGGTGACTATGATGTTGATGGTATTACCGGAACATCTTTACTATTAAGAATTCTTCGGGCATTAGGCGCTAAAGTCTCTTTTTACATTCCTCATCGCATTAAAGAAGGTTATGGACTATCGGAAACCGCAGTACTTTATGCCCAAACGCACGGTTTTAGGTTGATCATAACTGTTGATTGTGGCACGACGGACTTTAATGAAATTGAACTGGCTAATAAATTGGGTATTGATGTTATTGTCTGCGATCATCACGAGCCTAAAGATTATTTACCAAACGCATATGCGGTGCTTAATCCGAAACGTCATGATAATTATTATCCTTTTGCTGAATTAAGTGGTGTTGGCGTAGCATTTAAATTAGCCTCAGCACTTGTTGATGAGTTAAATGATGATTACTTAAAAGAATTATTATTAGAAAACTTAGACTTAGTTGCGTTAGGAACAATTGCCGATATCGCTCCATTAGTTGATGAAAATCGGATATTTGCTAAATATGGACTCAAGCAACTCCGAGAAACTAAAAATTGTGGGCTTAAAGCATTACTAAAAGCAACAGGCTTACGCAAAGAACATTACACTCCATATGATATTAGTTTTATTATTGCGCCACCCCTTAACGCATCAGGACGGTTAACTGACGCCGAAAAAGCCGTACGCCTTTTAAGCACGGCTGATGAAGAAGAAGCACAAATAATTGCTCAGCAACTTAACAAAGAAAACAGTCTCCGACAACAAATTGAAACCAAAATATTAGACGAGGCTCTTAAAGAGATTGAACGCTTAAAGCTTAATGAAAATAAAATTATTGTTCTTGCTAACCGAAATTGGCATGAAGGTGTGGTTGGAATTGTGGCATCGCGAATTGTCGAATATTATTATCGCCCGGTAATTTTACTTACAATAAAGCCAGATTACGCTAAAGGCTCAGGCCGAAGCATTCACGGTTTTAATATTTATCAAGCAGTCGATTTTTGTAAAGACTATTTATTAGATTACGGCGGTCATAAATATGCTTGTGGCGTAGCTTTACCTGTGGAAAATATTGATAAGTTTAACAAAAAAATTAACGATTATGCGTGCGAAAATTTACCACCCGAACTTCTTAGAAGAAGACTTTATATTGATGCCCAGCTGTCTTTTTCGGAGATAACTCCGCAGTTTATTAAACTGATTCAACAATTTGAACCGTTTGGCGAGGATAATCCGAAAATCTTATTTTTGACACCCGGACTTGAAGTTGTTGGTTATCCGCGAGTTGTAGGTAAAAATCATTTAAAATTTAAAGTTCGGGAGCATAAAACATATGTATTAGAAGCAATTGCATTCGGGCGCAGTTCGGAAATATTAAACCTCAAAACCGGTAAAGAAGACCATGTTGATTTAGTTTATAATTTTGATGAGGATATGTATACGGGAACTGCAAAATTGCTGTTAGTAGTAAAGGATTTACGAATTCGCTAACAATGCTAAACTGGGAATTAAAATATAAAGCTGATTTAGCATATTTTCAACTCAACACTTTAAATTTAGATCCTTCTATTGTATGCCTTTTTACAATAAAAAATAGCAAAATAACTCCTCATGAAGATTTAAATAATTGCGAATTTATCTCACGCGTGCTAAATTTTCCGATTTATTTTTTACATCAAATTCACTCAAGTATTATCTTCTATGTAAATAGAGATTTTTTGCCGACGAATTTATACCACGGTGATGGCTTATATACAGATCGTAAAAATATTTTTCTTGCAGTTCGAGTTGCTGATTGTTTACCGATATATTTTTTTGTGCCTCAAAGGTCAATTATCGGAATTGTTCATGCCGGTTGGCGTGGTACTTTAGGACTTATCGCTCTAAAACTTGCTTGGCAAATGATGAACAAGTTTCACTTAAGTCCTAACGAAATCTATTATGCTTTCGGTTCAGCAATTGGTGAATGCTGTTATGAAATAAAGTCTGATGTTCTTTTACAATATAAAACATTATTACAAAACTATGATATTAATGGTGGGATACGCAATGATGCCGGTAAAATATTTCTTAACTTAAAGAAAATAAACGAAACGGTTCTTAATAAAAATGGTTTTATAAAATATGCTGATCTTAGTTTATGCACTTACTGTCAAGAGCGCTATTTTTATTCGTATCGTCGTGGTGATCGCAATTTATACAATTGGAGTTTAATTGGTTATATCACTTCGGAATTTAACAAGTTTAGTTGAAAATTTTCAATAAAACGTTCAATAATTATGCGTTTTAATTCGTGCAGGGGAACTTCATAATTTAAAATTTTTTTAATCGAGGTCATTTCAAGGGTTTTAATTCCGCATGGATTAATCCAATTAAAATATGATAAGTCGTTATTAACATTTAACGCAAATCCGTGATAGGACACACCTCTACTTACTGCAATACCAATCGATGCGATTTTTTTGTTATCAACAAAAACTCCAACGAGCGGATGTTTAACTTCAGCAACAATCTGATATTTTGCAACAGCTTCGATTATAATTTTTTCTATAAGATATACAAAATTTTTAATACCAATTT
>JANXBB010000018.1 GCA_025061975.1 Caldifarciminota bacterium
CTTTGAGATTCATTATGCTATTTAGAATTTGCTTAAAGGAGGGGGTACTGTTCCCCCAGTGGCCCCCTGAGTAGATTAGGAAGCTGTTGTCTTTGTCGCTTAGAGAGCAGTTATAAGAGTAGTTAAGAGAGCAGATTGGGAGGCAAATTAGGGGGTTGTTTTGAGTGCTACTTAGAGAAGAGATCTAGAAGTTGTTTAGGAGGTTGCTTAGGGAGCGGCTCAGGAGGCAGTTGAGGGAGTTGTTTGGGGAGCGGTTTAGGGAGCAGCTTAGGGGGTGTGGGGGTAGAAAAAATTTACTTTTGTGATTTTAAGGTATTGGAAAGATAAAGTTAAAAACTTTTCGGGTTAATCTTCTTTAATAATTAGTCCTTCAAAAATATATATTTCAGTATCAGGATCCTTCCAGGCATTATCAGGCAGTCCGGCTTTCCAGCAGGTATGAGATAGAAATGTTTCTCGGTTCCAGTTATATTCAGTGGCTACTTGAGGTAAAAGTAATCCGTGTCTTGGTCCTTTTTTAACTACAAGGCCGTGTCTTCCGATTTCAATTTCACTGATTTTCGTTATTTTTTTAAGCGGGCTTAAAATTGTAATCTCTAAGGTAATGTGGGGAAGTTCTAGCACACTAACTGGCGGGAATCTTGGATCTTCAGTTGCTGCGGCAATTGCCATTTCTGATACTGCTTGATATAGTGGTTTTAAGCCTTCAATATAACCAATGCAACCACGCAATTCGTTATTTTTTTTGATAGTAACAAACACCCCGTACTTTTCTTTTAGCTTACTACTAATCGGGCTAAATACTGGAGTTTTTTTGCTTTTTACAAAACTCTCAATACTTGTGCGGGCAATTCTTAAAAGTTCTTTTTTTTCTTCTGCGGAAAGATTTATAAAACTTTTAGTTTTTTCTTCTTGTTCTGTGGGGTTTTCTTTTAAAAAGACCAAAGATGCATATCCAACACAATAACCACCTTTTTCACCAATTACATCATTGGAATTTGTTCTATGGAGTAATTTTACTTCTTTTGCGCCTAACAAGTCTGCTACCATCATTAAAACTACTATCGGATAACCGCCGCATGCTTGAGCCTTTTCTTTACTTAGTGCATCGTATAGTCCTTTAATGTCAAATTTTGTTATGTAATTTAAAGTAAGGGAATCGGTTTTTTGACAATCCGAATATGAATAGCCGTGATAAAGATCTGATGATGCCAATATTAAAATATTTTTACCCCGTGTATTTTTGGCAATTGCTTGTGCTAAAATATTACAGTCTTCGTAGGAAGGATTAAGCATCATTATTGGAACAATCTTAAAGTCTTTAAGCACAGTTTGTAAAAATGGTAATTGGACTTCTAAAGAATGTTCATATTGGTGAGCATCAAGCTGGTTAATAATTTTACTCGGTGCTTCTTTAATTATTGCGTGCGCAATATCTTCAGCAATATTTACATCACCAAGTGGCGTCTGCCATTTACCTTCTCCATAGACAGCAAAATTTTTAATATATGCCTGATGGCTTGGTCCTAGCATAATAACCGCATCATATTTTTGGTTTGCTATTGCTTTATAAGCATAACTGGCGGTTAGTCCTGAATACGGATAACCGGCATGGGGAACAATTATTCCGATAATCTGTTTAGTAATGTTCGGAGGAGGAATAGCTTTTAGGAATTCGTCAATTGTTTTCTTTAAAATTTCTTTTTGTTGCGGATAAAATTGGCCACTGACTACGGGTTTTCTAATCATTGTTTCCCCCTTTAAATAGTTTAGCACGAGTAAACTTATTAAAAAAAATAGTTTAAAAAACATTGTTAATTAATTATGATGAGATATTTTTCAGCCGCTCTTCAGCTTCCTTTAGCGCTGGGTTTAATTCCAATGCTTTACGATACATTTCCCGGGCTTCGGATGTTTTATTTGCACCTTCATAGGCGAGTCCTAATTGATAATATAAAAGCGGATCAGCTTTAATTTCTAAAGCTTTTTGAAAATGTTTTATCGCTTCGCAAAATTTGTGATTTAATAAATAAAACTGACCACGTTCAATATAGTCATCCAAACTGAATTTTGTTTTTTTCATTTTTAAAGACGTTCAATTTTTTCTAAGTCGTCATTTTTACCGAGTAAGGTAATTTTATCACCTTCTTGAAGTTCTTCATCAGTACTCGGCGATATAATAATTTCTTCTTTAAAGTCCGGCGTTCCTTTATCGGTAACAATAGGGATTTTGCGTTTAATCGCGATTAACGAAACATGGTATTTATTTAGGAGATCTAACTCGTGGAGTGTTTTTCCAATAAATTTGGCTGGAATTTCGATTTCAATAATGCTATGTGTTGGTGAGAGCGCTATATAATCAACAATCTTAGGTGACACAAAGCTTTCGGCAAGCCGTAATGCTACTTCACGTTCTGGATAGATTACGCGGTCAGCTCCAATCCGTTGTAATATTTTACCGTGGCGCTCATTTACCGCTTTAACTATTACCTCTTTAATCCCCATTTCTTTAAGAATTAAAGTTATAAGAATACTGTCGTCAATTTTCTGCCCAACACTAACAATTGCTACATCAACGTCAGCAATTCCGGCATCTAAAAGAGATTTATCATCAGTAGCATCAAGAACAAAACTTCCGGATACGATATCTGATAGTTCGCGAACTTCATTTTCATCCGAATCAATTACAATAACTTCAAAGCCTTTTTCCGCAAGTGCTCGAGCAATATTTGATCCGAATCTTCCTAGACCTATTACTGCAAAACTTTTAGCCAACTAAAATCACCCCCTCAGGATGTGTATAGTTTACATAGCGTTTTTTTATTAAAGATGTAATAACAGTCAATATCCCAACCCGTCCTAAAAACATTGTGATAACAATTATAACTTTTCCCAAGCTTGAAAAATCATAAGAAGCCGATAAGTTTGCCGCAAGCTTTGAACCTAAGGAAAGTCCTACAGTACCAAAAGCTGAAAATAATTCAAAAACTGCTGTTAGCATATCAAGTTTGGATTTATTAAGGATATAAAGGAAAACTAGTCCTGTCAAGAGCCATGATAAAGCAAAGCCCACAATTAAAAATGCCTTAAAAATCTGGTCTTGGGGGACGCGGCGTCGGAAAAGAAATACATCACTTCTTCCTGAAAGGAGCGCATTAAATTGAGCAATAATTACGCTTAATGTTGTTGTTTTAATTCCGCCTCCGGTTCCCCCAGGTGATGCGCCAATAAACATCAAGAAGATAATAATTAGACATGTCGGATAACTCAAAGATGAAAAATCTATAGTATTAAAACCCGCAGTGCGCGGAGTTACCGCAGTGAAGTAGGCGTTTAAGATTTTTAAGGGCCAAGGGAAAATTTTTAATGCATTACCCCATTCTAATAACGAAATAACTACAGTTCCTGAAAGGATAAGAATGAGAGTTGTAGATAAAACAGTTTTTGAGTGTAAAGATAAATGCTTTGATATTCTTTTAATGTACCGATTATAAAGATCTGAAATAACCACAAAGCCAATGCCGCCGCTAATAATTAGTGCCGAAGTCACAAGTTGCACATAGGGAACATGGGAAAATCTTGCTAAATTTTCAGGAAAGCTTGAAAATCCGGCGTTACAAAAAGCTGACACTGCATGGAATAAAGCGTGAAATAAAGCTTCACTGAATTGCATATGAGATAGCCGAAAATAAATAAAAAGTAAGACCATTCCAATACCTTCGACAATTAATGTTACTTTAATTACATCAAGAGCAAATTTTGTTAAATTAGAATAATTAAGAACACAAAAGGATTCTTTAATTGTTAATCGTTCTTGAAGATTGGGTTTTTTTCCGATAAAAAAGAATATCGCGGTAGAAAGTGTCATATATCCAATTCCACCAATTTGGATTAATAATAATATGACTAACTTCCCAAACAAAGTAAAATCAAACGCAGTATTTTTTACAATTAGGCCGGTAACACATACTGCTGAAGTTGCAGTATATAAAGCATCAATTGGTGAGATGTTTTTGGATGAAATCGGGAGCATTAAGAGTAGCGAACCAACTAAAATGACGCTTAAATAACTGATAATTAATAAGCGGCCTGGGTTTATTTGATGATAAGCGCGTAACATGTTTTTATTGATTCTTTGGTTTTATTTAGCACAGTATTAAAGCCAAGATTATCAATGTTGAGTATTAATTGACCAGGAAGCTTTTTTAAATTTTCTAAAAAGGGAAGCGGCGTAATTGGAATTGTTGCAATGATAAGTTCGCGATAATCCGTAGAAAAAAGGTCTTTTATGAAGTTTTGGAATTTTTTGCTCAGTAATTCCATCTTGCCTACTTCATCAATAATTAATGGTTTGTTATTTTTGATACCGATTGTTAAAGAATTAATCCCTACAGTCTCTAAAGCTTCTAAATTAACCCGGTATTTTCCTATATAATAAGGACTTGCGATATCTTTATGCGCGAACAATACTTTTTGACCGTCCGTAGTGACTATGTTAAATCCAACTCGATTGTTGTTTTCGATAACTTCTTCGGTATAAAAACCACACCATGAGACACAACTAAATTCTTTAATGATTTTTTTTATAAGGGTTGTTTTTCCTGCTTTTGGTTTTCCGGTTATAAGAATTCTCATCGCTGCTTTGTGCGTGGTGACCATGATGGAGAATATGCTCCACCACAGTTAGTTATTTGTCGTTGATTACTTCCATCCCAGTGCATCTGATAAAGTTCATAATTGCCCGTTCGATTGGAGCTAAAAACAATATGTAGACCATCTGGTGACCATGAAGGCTCTTCATTATTGCCCAGATAGGTAAGTTGAATATGATTTGTTCCATTAAGATCCGTAACAAAAATTTGATTGTTATTTCCTACCCGACTTACATAAGCTATTAAGTCACCATTAGGTGACCAAGCCGGCGAGGTATTATAAGAGCCCTCCCAGGTTAAACGGCGCAGGTTGGTGCCGTCAATGTTCATGATATAAATTTGTGGTGATCCGGTGCGATCCGAGACGAATGCTATTTCTTGACCTGAGGGCGAAAAACTTGGCGAGATTTCTATAGCATTACTATAGGTAAGGCGTTGGAGATTTTTCTTATCAATATCAAGTATATACAGTTCAGAATTCCCATCAAAACTTCCACTAAAGATAATTTGTTTGCCATTAGGTGAAAAAGTTGGGGTGGTATTTAGTCCGGGCTTATTGCAAATAACTTCACTTGAGCGTTTTTTGAGGTCGTAGAAAAAAATATTGACATTGGTATTTTCA
>JANXBB010000054.1 GCA_025061975.1 Caldifarciminota bacterium
GTTCACGCATTGATTAACCAAGGGATGAATATCGGCGCAGGAATGGTTTTATTGTTAATTGGCCCGATTACTTCTTATGGGACAATTCTTGTGCTAGCAAAAAAATTTGGGCTGAAAACGACATTTATTTACTTATTAGTAATTAGCCTCGGCGGACTGGGATTGGGATATTTATTTAGTCTGATTTAATTATAACTTGACAACCAAGTTATCAATTAACCGAGCTTTACCTATCCTTACAGCCAAAGCAATTAAGACTTTATCTTTTATTTCACTTACCGGTTCTAAATTATCTAAATCGACAATTTCTATGTAATCGACTTTTGCTTCTGGAACCGAGTTTATAAGTTCGTACATCGTATGTAAAATTTTTTGAGGATCGCGATTACCTTGTTTAATTAAACTCTGAGCAGTTTTTAGTGCCTGATAAAGAATTAATGCCTTTTTACGCTCTTGGGGAGTTAAGTAAACATTACGTGAACTCAAGGCTAAACCGTCTTTTTCACGAACAGTTGGTGCAACTACGATTTTTACCGGAAAGTTTAAGTCTTTTACCATTTTTTTGATAATAACTGCTTGTTGAGCATCCTTCTGTCCAAAGACTGCAATGTCTGGTTGAACAATATTAAACAGTTTTGCAACTACTGTGGTTACTCCTATGAAATGTCCGGGGCGAAAACGTCCGCAAAGTTTTTCTGAAAGTTCTTTTACTTCCACATAAGTTTTGTATCCTTTAGGATACATTGTGCGGGCTTGTGGATAAAAGATATATGAAACACCTTCCTTTGAAAGAAGCATTCGGTCACGTTTAAAATCCCGCGGATAAACATTAAAATCTTCTTGGGGTCCGAATTGGATTGGATTAACGAAGACACTTACAACAACAACGTCAGAATATCTTTTAGCAACTCTTACTAAACTTAGATGTCCAAGATGAAGATAGCCCATTGTTGGCACAAAACCGATAGTTTTACCTTTGCGATGGAGTTTTTGAGCAATTTTTTGCATCTCAGCGATACTACGGACAACTTTGGTCGTCATCGAAACTGTGCTCCATGCTAGGAAAAATTCCTTCATTTACTTCTTCGATATATTTTTTTACAGCATCAAAGATAATTTGATAAAGATTTGCATATTCTTTAACAAATCTGAATTTATTTAACGAGAGCCCTAACATATCTTGCCAAACCAAAATTTGTCCATCACAATAGGGTCCAGCGCCAATTCCAATAGTTGGGATTTTTATTGTTTCAGTTACCTTCTTCGCTAGACTTAATGGGATCTTTTCTAAAACGATAGCAAAACAGCCCGCGTTTTCTAAAGCTAAAGCGTCATTTAGGAGCTTTTCTTGAGCTTCTTTAGTCCGTGCTTGTAATCGATATCCTCCCAAGAGGTGAACCGATTGTGGAGTAAGCCCCAAATGTCCCATAACAGGAATTCCGGATTTTACTAATTTTTCTACTGTGACCAAAATAGCGCTACCGCCTTCAATTTTCACTGCCTCAGCTCCAACTTTTAAAAATCTTCCTGCATTTCTTAAAGCATCTTCAGGGGAGAGTTGATAAGACATAAAGGGCATATCCGCAACAACCAATGCGCGTTTTGTGGCTTTGGCTACTGCTTGAGTGTGAGCAAGCATTTCAGTCATCCCAACAGGAAGTGTCGTTGTATGTCCGTATACCACATTTGCTACCGAATCACCAACCAAAAGTAAATCTACTCCAGCTTTGTCAAAAAGTTGAGCAATTAAATAGTCATAGGCAGTAAGACATACAATTTTTTTACCCAGAGTTTTCTTTTTTAGTAAAGTTAAAGTTGTAATCTTTTCTGTCATTTTTTTTCTTTAGGTTTGGGTGAATAATATTTTTTACCGCTTGTAGTTGAAGCAATTGCATGGAACAAATCGAAAAATTCTAGGTTGTTTTTGACAAAATCGATCGTTGCACAATCAACAATTAAAAGCGGTGCCTCGGAGTAGTGTAAGAAAAAATGGTTATAAGCATCAGTTAAGAGTTCGAGATATTTACGATCAATTTCTTGTTCAAAATTTCGCCCTCGTTTTTTAATTCGAACTAATAAAATATCAACCGGTGCCTGGAGATAAATTACTAAATCTGGTCGAGGTAGATCTTTGGCTAAAAATTGGTAGATTTTTTCATAAAGTTTTATTTCGGCATCAGAAAGAGTCAGATAAGCGAATATGCGATCTTTTTCAAAAAGGTAGTCGCTAACTACGCGCTGTGTAAAAAGATCAATTTGAGCAATCTGCTCCTGCTGCCGTTTGCGCGAAAGTAAAAAGAAAAGTTGTGTAGCTAAAGCATAACTTCTCATGTCTTGATAAAAATTTGCAAGAAACGGATTTTCTTCGACTTCCTCCAGTATTAACCGCGCATCGATATACCGAGCAAGTTTAGTAGCTAAAGCCGTTTTCCCCACACCAATAACTCCCTCAATTGCAATATAGTGTTGAGGAATGGTTTCTATATAATTCTTGGCCAATTTTTCTCCCCGTTTTTCTTTAAATCTGTAAGTAACTCCCTTATGGACTTATTAAGCACCGGATGATAAAAATTTGGTGCAATTTCGGCAAGAGGAACCAATACGAATAAACGTTTATGTACTTGCGGATGTGGTATCTTAAGCATTTTATGATTAATTATCATATTATCATAAAATAAAATGTCAATATCAACCTTCCGGGGAAAATTTTTAACAAAATGAATTCTAATCCGCCCTATGCGCTTTTCAATACGTAAAATTCTTTTGAGGAGATCGTAAGGTGAGTAATCTGTCTCTACTTCAACCACACAATTAGCTACCGGTGGCAACTTAATGCCTAATGGAATTCCTAAAATTTCAGGAACACCTTGGAATGGAGTTTCATATATCGAAGAACATTTTTTAACCTGGATGTTATAGCGATTTAGTTCACCGATAACTCTTAGCAGATTTTTCTTACGTGCAAAGCAGTTCGACCCTAATCCCAAAAATGCCACTGCCATAAATAAGGCAAAAAACAAAAACTGGCGCTTTTATACTTTTTGCTTAAAAAGCACCAGTTTTTGTTTTTTATTTTATTATTAATTATAATTTGACAACGTTTGTGGCTTTTTTGCCTTTGGGTGTTTCTTCGATTTCAAACTGCACGCGTTCGCCTTCATGTAAAGTCCGGTATCCTTCGCCTACAATATCACCGTAGTGAACAAAAATATCTCCGCTACCGTCTTCGGCTTCAATAAACCCAAAGCCCTTTTTGCCATCAAACCATTTTACTTTACCAAAAACCGGCACTACTTTTTACGCCACCTTTCCGCTATACAACTTAATCTATTTCTTTATTCTTTTCGCTCGTAGATTAAGCGCATTTAATTACGCAAGAAATCCAACTAAGCGATAGAAATAAAGAAACAGATTAATAGCATTGATTAATTATAAACTTAAATTGGTTATTTGTCAAGAAAAAGATAGGTTTTGTTTTAACTATAGTTGTTGA
>JANXBB010000065.1 GCA_025061975.1 Caldifarciminota bacterium
TTTTGACTTTTCAAGAGATCGTTTTAAAACTCGAACAGTTTTGGGCTAAGCAAGGATGTTTAATCTTTACACCGTACAATTCTGAAGTTGGTGCAGGAACATTTAATCCGGCAACTTTTTTGCGGGTCCTTGATAAAAAACCTTGGAGGGTTTGTTATATTGAACCCTCAAAGCGTCCTCGGGATGGGCGATATGGGCAGAACCCTCTGCGAGTTCAACAATATTGGCAAATGCAAGTAGTAATTAAGCCAGCACCGCATAATGTTCAAGAGATTTATCTAAAAAGTCTTGAAAAACTTGGAATTTCACTAATTAAGAATGATATCCGATTTATCGAAGATGATTGGGAATCACCAACTCTTGGAGCCTGGGGGTTAGGTTGGCAAGTGGAGTTGAACGGCATTGAGATTACCCAATTTACTTACTTTCAACAGATGGGAGGAGTTGATTTAGACATCATTCCCGTAGAGATCACTTATGGACTTGAACGAATCGCGATGTTTATTCAAAACCGTAATTCAATATTCGAGATTCAATGGAATAACGATTATACTTGGGGTGATATTTACCGCCAAAATGAGATAGAATTTTCTAAATATAACTTTGAGTTAGCCGATGTTTCTTTTCATAAAGACATGTTTAATAAATATGAAGGAGAAGTTGAACGCTTATTAAAGGAAGCACTCGTTTACCCAGCATATGATTGTGTTGTTAAATGTTCGCACCTTTTTAATGTCTTAGAAGCACGCGGTGCAATATCAGTATCAGAAAGGACTAATTATATTACGCGAATTCGACGATTGGCACGCAAAGTTGCTTTGGCTTATATTAATCAACAACTTGAGCAGTCATAATTTATGAGTTTTGAGGTATCTTATATTGATAACAAAATCGGTTAAATTTTTGATCACCGTCGTATGGAGTTCAGTAAACGGTCGACTCCTGAAGAGCAGCTTCATAACGAAGTTATTGCTTTTATTAAAAAATCAGTGTACCCTTATCCCAGTCCGGCGCGGCCTACTCTTTTAACTTTTATTAATCATCCCACTCCACAAAAAGCAATTAAAGATTCTCAAGGGGAGGAATATTATCCCGATATTGTTATTATTAACACTGAGATTGACAAAGTAGTAATGATTGGGGAAGTTGAAACCGAAAGCACTATTAATGACAAAGAATTGAAACAATGGCAAAAATTTTCTGAGCTCTGTTCGGTATTTTATATTTTTTACCCCAAAGGAAATTATGAGAGAATAAGCAAGTTATGCGAGAAAATAAAAGTTACCGGCTTTTTTGAATACGAAAAGGTAAGCGATAAATACATAATTACTCGGCGCTGGCCTACTTAAAAGCTAACGAACCAAAAGAATTAATTCCAAAATCAAAAATCCTATGGCTAAAAGCAGTGCAGGAAAGCTTAAATTGGTTTCTTGATTTGTAATTGTTGGGGTAAGCTTTACATTGTATTTTTTAAACTCACTTAATAAAAACCGATTAAGATCTCCTTCTGCAGGTAAAACATTTACTGTAAAGAGCTGGTCACCAAGTTGATAAACTCCCGGGACTTGAGTTTTGGTAAATTTTATAGTATATCGAGCATCACTAACAGGTGCTGCTTTCGTGGGAATTTCAAAATACTCCTGTTTGGGGGTGGTAATTTTAACCGGAGAAAGTGCCGGGCAAGAAACAATTATTGTATCACCAATTTTGTAATTATACGCTAAGCGTTCCTGGGCTAAAACTGAAAACATTCGATGCATTAAGACCGGGAAGGGAGCTTTAAAAACAAAATTGGTGTATTCAGGAATAAACAGTGCAGTTGATATTACCACTTTGCCGTTATTCGATGTTATTAAAAAGGGATCACCTGAGGAAAAATAACTCACAACATTTTGAGCCGGTACACTTTCTAAGGCCCAATAAGAATAAAATTGAGCATCACGTAAAGTTGTTGATTTAAGAATTTGGGTAATCGGATTGAGGCTATCAATTTGATTAATAAATACAAATTCTTTGCCTGAAGTAGAATATAGTTTTCCTTTGCCTTTAAAATCTAAACTTAACACGGTCCACCATTCAATTGACGATTCGCCGAAGCAGTTAATAAAAAGCGCCCCACC
>JANXBB010000074.1 GCA_025061975.1 Caldifarciminota bacterium
AATCCTGAAGAGTTATATCAAAGAGCTTCTGTTGTGATAACTCGTGCTGGAGCTATAGCATTATCAGAAATTTTAGTTTTCGGCTTACCCGCAATAATCATCCCCTACCCATTCGCTGCAGACAATCATCAAGAAGCAAATGCTCAATTTATTGCTCAAAATAAAGCAGCGGTCGTTTTAAAACAATGCGCTGAGCACGAGTTATCACAATTTATTAATAACATTAAAAATATCCTAATCAATTTACTTTCGGATGAAAAAAAACTATGTGCACTATCCAAAAATGCTTTAAAATTAGCAAACATTAATGCTACTGATATAATTGTACAACGGATCATAAAGTCAATAAATAAACAGTTTTTTAATTTATTATGTTCGAGAAGATAAAGTCAATTCATTTTGTAGGTGTCGGTGGAATAGGAATGTCGGGTTTGGCGTTAGTACTTAAAAATATGGGATATCAAATATCAGGATCCGATATTTCAAAAACATCCTTAACTAAATACTTGGAATCCCAAGGGATTAAAATTTATTATACACACGCCCCCCAAAATATACAAAATGCTTCAGTGGTAGTTTATTCTAGCGCAATTAAACCCGACAATCCTGAAATTAAATATGCTCTTTCCCGTAAAATTCCGGTAATACCTCGAGCGGAAATGCTTGCTGAATTAATGAGAATGAAATACTCAATCGCTGTATCCGGGACCCATGGTAAAACAACCACTACATCTATGATTGGGACTATTTTAGAGTATGCTGGTTACAACCCGACTGTTATCGTTGGGGGAAAATTTTTAGGAATGAAAAGTGGAGCCAAAATCGGCACTGGCAAATATTTAGTAGCAGAGGCTGATGAAAGCGATCGTTCGTTTCTGCTGCTTTATCCAACGATTTCTGTGGTCACAAATATCGAAAAGGATCATTTGGACTTTTATAAAAATTTATCAGAAATAAAAAAAGCTTTTCTACTATTTGTAAACAAGGTACCTTTTTACGGTGCCAGTATCATTTGTAACGATTGTAAAAATGTCAGGAGTATAATTCCACATATCAAACGTGAATTTATTACATATGGAATAAAATATCAAGCAGATATCCAAGCTACTAATATTACGTACTGCGATCTTCGAACTAATTTTACTATAAATTACAAAGGACAAAGTTATGAAATAAACTTAAATGTACCCGGGGAGCACAATGTTTTAAATGCATTAGCTGCAATTGCTGTAGGTTTAAAGTTAGACATTCCCTTCAAAACGATTAAAGACGCTCTGAACAATTTCACAGGAATCCACAGACGCCTGGAAAAAAAAGGAGAAAAAAACAACATAATAATATTCGATGATTATGCTCACCATCCCACAGAAATTATGGCTACTCTTAAAACATTACGATTAAATTATCCTAATCACAAGATTATTGTAATTTTCCAACCACATCGTTATACTAGAACCTTAAAACTTGGATTATCTTTTGGATCAGCATTTATCTATGCAGATCTTATCATTGTCACAAAAATCTATCCGGCCCAAGAAAATCCTATTCCAAATGTTTCGTCACATATAATTGTGAATGCGATTAAAAAATTTAATCAAAAACACAACAAAAAAATACCGGTCGTATACAAAAAATCATTTACGGAAATCATCGACTTCGTAAAAGAAATTGTTAAACCTAATAATATAATAATAACAATAGGAGCAGGAAATATATGGCAAGTTGGAGAAGAATTATTGAAAGTACTTTAAAAAAGTCACTCTCAAATTCATCGCTTATTTTACGAAAAATCCCTTTAGCAGGCTTTACATCATATCGAATAGGTGGTAATGCTGAATGGTTAATTATTATAAATTCAATTAAAGATCTTAAAACAGTACTTAAGTTTATTAGCGAATATGATATCCCTTTTTTTATTATCGGTGCAGGTTCAAACCTATTGATCTCAGATCAAGGACTCAAAGGAATAACCATAAAATTAGGGAAGTCATTTTGTTACATCAAAGTTTTACCAAATAGTTCTAAAAATCAGGTTGTACTAAAAATCGGAGCTTCCACAACCTTAGCACAAATTGTAAATTACTGTAAGAATCACAATATGTCCGGTGCCGAATTTCTTTGGGGAATTCCGGGAACTTTCGGCGGCGCAATAAAGAATAACGCCGGAGCATTCAACCACGATCTTGGAGAAAAAATCGTGCTGGTTTTTGGAATTGACAAAAATGGTAACGAATTATCATTAAGAAGAGACGAAATTGATTTTAATTACCGAAAAACATCTATCCCCGATGATATTGTTATTACCTCAGGATGTATATCCCTTTATTACGGCAACCGAAAAGAAATCAAAAATAAGTTATCGTCATATACTGTTTTACGACGTAATACACAACCGCATGGTTTTTCTGCTGGTTGTGTTTTTAAAAATCCTCTTACCTTTCCTGCCGGTAAGCTAATTGAAATGGTGGGACTAAAAGGCTTCATATACGATGGCGCAGGTATCTCAAGTAAACATGCAAATTTCATAGTTAACTATAAACGAGCTTCTATGTTAAAAATCTACGAATTAATTCAGAAAATAAAAGTAAAAGTAGAAAATTATACTGGAATAATTTTAGAAGAAGAAATTGAAATATTACCAAAAACTAAGGAGGTTAATAAATGGCTAGATCTGAAAAAATCATTGGTTTAGATATAGGCTACACTAAGTTAGCAGCGTTGTTGGCCGAAATCGATCAGTATGATAAGATTAATGTTTTAGGTTGTTATACTATACCTGCTGAGGGATTTGAAGGTGGTGTAGTAATTGATTTACAAAAAGCAATGAATACGGTTAGTGAGTGCTTGACGGGATTAAAGAATAAATCCGGTCTTGAGAGTCTGGATAAATGTGCAGTATTTGTGGGTATTAATGGTAATCATATTCAGTATTTAACAAGCATTAGCGCAATATCGGTAAAAAATCCTCAAAAAGGAATTACCGAAAATGATATCAAAACTGTTCTTAGTCAAGCCCAAACTTTGCGTTTACCTGCGGATTCACAAATTATTCATGTATTTGCAAAACAATTTATTATCGATGGCCAAAAAGGAATCAAAAATCCCTTGGGCATGTTCGGAAATCATTTAGAAATTGAAGCAATTATCATCATAGGAATGCGAACAATTATTGAAAACATTTTACGAATTTTTAAATTATTAAAGTTGCCTTGTAACGCTCTGGTTCTACAGAACCATGCATTAGCTAATATTGTCACAAATGAAAAAGAAAGAAATTTAGGAATTGGAATAATAGATATTGGAGGTAAAACTACTATTACGGTTTATAAAGATAACGTGTTAGCTTATTACAAAGTACTACCAATTGGCGGAATCAATGTTACCAACGACATTGCGATTTGTC
>JANXBB010000094.1 GCA_025061975.1 Caldifarciminota bacterium
TTCCGAAAGTGAATATACGAATTTCGTTTTTGCAATATTTAATAAATTCTTGTATCGTTTACTCCGCGTTGCCATTAGTCCTCCACAGTAATTCCCATTTGACGTGCTGTTCCTTCTATAATTTTCATTGCTTTTTCGATATCAGTGGTATTCAAATCAGATAACTTTTTCTTGGCGATCTCTCGAAGTATTTCGCGTTTAATAGTTGCAACTTTTATCCGATTGGGCTCCCCGGATCCTTTCGCAAGTCCTGCAGCCTGTTTTAACAACACCGAAGTAGGAGGGTTTTTTATTACAAAACTAAATGATCGATCAGAGTAGACTGTTAATACAACCGGTATCGTAATACCCGGTGGATGATTTTTTGTCAAAGCATTAAACTGTTTACAAAACTCCATTATATTCACGCCGTGCTGCCCCAATGCCGGACCAACTGGCGGTGCTGGTGTTGCATTGCCAGCTGGTGCTTGTAATTTTACGACTGCTACAACTTTCTTAGCCATTTTTTCTCCTCATTTAACTTCTAAATTGGTTGAACTTCAAAAAAATCTAAGTCAACCGGTGTTGCTCTACCAAAAATTGTCACCATCACTTTAACACGTCTCCGATCTGGATAAATTTCCTCAACTGTACCTGAAAAACCACTGAACGGGCCGTTAATAACTTTCACAGGTTCCCCTTTAGTAAACGGTACTTCGGCTTTTGCTTTTTGAGTTCCAGATTCAATTTGTTCTAAAATACTCTTAACTTCTTCTTCATCTAAAGGAATTGGTTGTCTTTTTGATCCCAACAAATGAGTAACACCGGGTACAGAATTAACTAGCTTAAAAGTTTCCTCAGTAGGTTCCATTTCGACAATTATGTATCCGGGATAAAGTTTGCGCTCAACCGCTTCGGGTTCAGATTTTCCTTTTTTAAATCGAGTAATTTGTTCCGTAGGTATAATAATGTTATATTCCTCAATTTCCTCTTCGCTCCCATCAGGCTTTTTAACCTTAACTTTCCGTTTCCCAAATAAATGAGAGAGATTGTGTTGTTCAATCAAACGTACGAGAATATCACGCACTTTTTTTTCCTGCTGGGTATATGTATGAACAACAAAATACTTCATCTTAATATCAATCGCAAAACATTAGAAAAAATTAAATCGCAGATCATTATAAAAAATGACACAATTATCGAAAGCATAATTACCACAAGTGTAGTCTGAAACAATTCTCGTGGTCGAGCCCAAGTAACTTTTTTAAGTTCACTGGCAACATTTCGAAAATAATCTCTGATTTTTTTTATCATACATTCTAACAGGCCTGGAGGGATTTGAACCCCCATCCCCCTGATTTGGAGTCAGGTGCTCTCGCCGTTAGAGCTACAGGCCTACTTAACTTCTCGGTGAATCGTATGCTTTTTACACTTTGGACAGTATTTACGTAATTCTAATCGTTCTTGCTCCTTCTTATTTTTTGTCGTCGTGTAATTCCGATTTTTACAATCCTTACACGCAAGCGCTATTATAACTCGCATTGTTATTCAATAATTTTGGTTACCACTCCAGCACCTACAGTCCTTCCACCTTCACGAATCGCAAAACGAGAACCGGGTTCAAGAGCAATTGTTGTAATTAATTCAACCTCTAAATTAACATTATCTCCGGGCATAACCATTTCTACTCCCTCAGGAAGATGCACAGTCCCAGTAACATCTGTAGTTCGAACGTAAAACTGTGGTCGATAACCAGTAAAAAACGGCGAATGTCGTCCGCCTTCCTCTTTAGTTAACACATAAACACTCGCACTGAACTTTTTGTGCGGTTTGATACTCCCCGGTGCTGCTACAACCATACCCCGCGCAACCTCATCTTTTTCAACACCTCGTAATAATATACCGACATTATCACCAGCAATCGCACTGTCCAAGGTTTTCCGGAACATTTCAAGACTAGTTGCAACAGTTTTAAACTGTTTACCGAAACCAATGATTTCAACTTCATTCCCTGGTTCCAATTTGCCTCGCTCAACCTTTCCGGTAACAACTGTTCCTCGTCCGGTGATTGAGAAAATATCCTCAATCGGCATAAGAAACGGTTTGTCAATTTCTCGTACCGGTTCCGGAATGAAATCATCAAGAGCTTTTACTAAATTCCAAATTGCCTGACAATCAGGACAAGTTCCACAAGCACATTTTAGAGCCTTAAGAGCACTTCCGCGAATTACAGGTGTTTTATCTCCGGGAAATTCGTACTTGTTCAAAATTTCACGCACTTCAAGTTCCACTAAATCAATTAACTCGGGATCTTCGACTAAATCAATTTTATTTATAAATACCACTATTGCCGGCACATTAACCTGGCGAGCTAAAAGTACATGTTCCTTGGTCTGAGGCATAGGTCCGTCTGCTGCTGAAACTACTAATATTGCTCCATCCATCTGAGCCGCTCCAGTAATCATGTTTTTAATATAGTCAGCATGTCCCGGACAATCAATGTGCGCGTAATGTCTTTTTTCTGACTCGTATTCTACGTGAGAAACAGCAATTGTTAGAATTTTTGTTTCGTCACGACGACCATGAGCGATACTCGCTTTTGCGACCTCGTCATAACTTTTGTATTCTGCTAAGCCCTTCGTAGAAAGAACACGAGTAATTGCAGATGTGAGTACTGTTTTACCATGGTCAACATGACCAATTGTTCCCACATTCACATGTGGTTTTTTTCGTTCAAACTTCGCCTTTGCCATTTTATCTCCTCCTAAAATAGTTATTTCTTCACTTTTACCAGCCCACGGTCGGAATCGAACCGACGACCACTTCCTTACCAAGGAAGTGCTCTGCCGACTGAGCTACATGGGCGATATAAATTATTATTATACAATTAAATTTTAATTTGTCAATAGTTTTTTATTTCTTGTTGTTAAAAGCGGAGAACGGGATTCGAACCCGCAACCTTCTGCTTGGAAGGCAGAAGCTCTACCATTGAGCTATCTCCGCTTAAAAATGGACAGGGAAGGATTCGAACCTCCGAAGGCATAACGCCAGCAGATTTACAGTCTGCCCCCTTTGGCCACTTGGGTACCTGTCCATTTATCTTTAACTCACTCAAATCAGTTTAAGCCGACAGAGGGATTCGAACCCCCGACCAGAGGTTTACAAAACCTCTGCTCTACCAACTGAGCTATGTCGGCACTATAAAAATATAATTAAAATTTTTTGTTTCGTCAAGATTTTTTGTATCTTTAAATAAGTTTTTCGCCCCATGAGTTAAAATAGGCAATTTCTTCAAGGCGTTTACGCGTTCCTCCACGTGCAACTATCTTACTTATTCGATCTACAACACTTGGTTTCTCGCAAGCATAACCTAAAGGTGTAAGAGCTACAATACGAATCTCTTGGGGGATTTTAAGAACATCTTTAATCATATTTTCGTCAAATGCTCCGATCCAACATGTTGCAAGTCCCAGATTTGTGGCGGCAAGAATTAAATGTTCCATAGCTATAGCTGTGTCAACTAAGTAATATTCGATTCCGGCCCTGCGGCCACTTTCTTTTGGATTAGCACAGGCAACAATTATTACCGGAACATTTTGTAAGAAAAAATTTATATTATAGTTTAAAGGATTTAACTTACCGATTTTTTTTATCTTTTCTTTGTCAGTGACAACAATAAATCTCCAACATTGACGATTCTGCCAGGAAGGTGCCAAACGTGCTGCTTCAAGAATTTCAATTATTCTTTCTTTTTCTACTGGTTGTGATAAAAAATTTCGAACACTGTGTCGTTTTTTTATTACTTCCCAAAAATCCATAATTTTATCTTATTACCATCCCGATTCGGGACCAATTAATTTGGTGTGGGCTTAAAATTATTCGTGCAATATTCGGTGCAGCTTTTGATGAAAAATAAATAACCAACGGTTTTCCTCTGATATATTCCAGTGGAATTGGGCCAAAAAAGCGCCCGTCTGACGAGTTATCGCGATTGTCGCCCAATGCAAAAACGGTGCCTTCAGGGACAACTATTGGCCCGAAATTATCTCGAACCATATATCCGTCTGATCGTTCAATAAATCGAGCGTTGACCCACTCTTTTTGAAACTCTTCAGGAGACAAATTTAATCCCAAAAAGATTCGTCGATCAATATGTTGAACATATGGCTCGTAAAGCATTTTTCCATTAATATAAACTTTTTTGTTGATGATCTCTACAGTATCCCCAGCAACCGCAATACATCTTTTTACAAAATTCCGCGGTGTATACCATGTAAAAAAATTTGACCTTTTGTTCCAATATAACGGTAAAAGTGGTAATGCTTTAGGGAAAATTCTTATATAGTCTTTTCTGGGTTCAGGCATCTCCGGATCTAAATGATACCGAAACACTATAATTTCCCCTCGTCTAGGATTTCTTACGGGAATTAAGGTTTTATTAGTAAAAGGAATTTTTATCCCGTAAATAAATTTATTAACCAAAAGAAAATCACCAACCATGATTGTCGATTCCATTGAAGGAGTGGGTACCATAAACGCCTCAACAACAAACGATCGTAAAAGCAACACAGCAATAATAACCGGTAGCCAAGATTTTAGAAATCGTATTATTGCCTTCATTATCAATTAGTGATCCTAAAAATTAAAAAGTTTGCCCTTAAGAATTTCACGAGCAATAACTAACCGTTGAATTTCATTTGTCCCTTCATAAATTTGAGTTATTTTGGCATCTCGCATCATCTTCTCTACCGGATAATCTTTCATGTATCCATATCCTCCAAAAAGCTGAACAGCTTCTATCGTAACTTGCATGGCCACATCCGATGCGAAAAATTTAGCCATTGATGAATAAGCAGCGATATCTTTAGCTCCGGAATCAGCGTGTCTTGCTGCAGCGTATACTAGAGCTCGTGCCGCTTCAATTTTAGTTGCCATTTCAGCAAGTCGAAATTGAATACCCTCCATTGAAGAAAGTGGGACACCAAATTGAATTCGTTTCGAAATATAAGCTGTGGCTGCTTCTAACGCTCCTTGGGCTATCCCTACTGCTTGAGCTCCGACTCCTGGACGCGTCCGATCGAAAGTTCGCATTGCTGTAATAAATCCTGTCCCCTCAGGACCAATTCGATTTTGTTCAGGGACTCGACAGTCTTCAAAAATTAATTCTGCAGTTACAGAAGCTCTAATACCCATTTTGTTTTCATGTTTACCAAAACTAAATCCAGGAGTTCCTTTTTCAACAATAAATGCCGAAAGCCCCCGTCCACCGCGTGATGGATCAGTCGATGCAATTATTGTGTAAATATGTGCGACTTCACCATTAGTAATAAAACATTTCCGCCCATTAATAACATAATATTTTCCATCCTTAACTGCTGTTGTTTGAACACTAGCTGCATCGGATCCAGCATTAGGTTCTGTAAGAGCAAATGCTCCAAGCCACTCACCACTTGCCATTTTAGGAAGAATCCATTTTTTTTGTTCCTCAGATGCTGAAAGAATTATTGGATAAGCAGCAAGCCCGTTTGCAGCATAGCATACCCCAACTCCTCCACAAATTCGTGAAATTTCCTCTACTACAAGGCACATTTCAAATACCCCACCGCCAGCGCCGCCGTATTCTTCTGGGATATAAATCCCTAAAAGTCCGGCTTTAGCAAATTCTGCCATAATGTCATGCGGAAATTCGCTTTTCTCGTCTAATTCTTGTCTTTTAGGTAAAACAAGCTCCTCAGCTAATTTTCGCGCTAATTCTTTTATTCTTTTTTGCTCCTCGGTTAAAAAATAATTCATCATTTCCTCCTGAATTCAATTCTTAGTTGTTGAGTTAAGTTGTTTAAGTAATTTTTTATAAATTTTTTTTAATAAATCATACAAATCATTAGCTACGTTTCTGTATCCATTTATTGACATTCCTATCGGATCAACTATCTCTTTACTACTGCCACTTGCAAATTCAGAAATTAAAAAAGTCTTTGTTTGAGCATTAGGCATGATTTCTAATATTTTTTCTTTGTGTGCCTTTTCCATTACTAATATCAAATCAGCGTTTTTAATAGCTGACTTTGAGATCCGCCGAGTTCGGTGGCCAGTTAAATCAATTCCGTATTCCGATAATACTTTCACCGCATTTTCTGAAGGGGGCATATTATTTAAAGCTATTGTACCGCAAGACGCAGTTCGAATTTTTATCGGAAACTGCGGTTTCTCCTCATTTAATATTTTTTTCATCAAAGCTTCAGCCATTGGACTACGACAAGAATTACCTGAACATACAAAAAGAATTGTAAAGCTCTTATGAGTTTTGATGTTCCCTTTCATAAAACCCCAATATCATTTCGATAATACATATTTTCAAAATTAATTTCAGAAACCCTCTGATACGCATACTTTCTCGCTTCTGCTAGTGTAGCTCCAATTCCAGTTATTGCCAGTACCCGCCCTCCACTTGTATAAAAACTATGATCAATACGTTTAGTACCACAATGAAAAATTAATGTATTGTCATTGTCGGCTAAATTGCCTTTAATTATCTTCCCTGTTTCGTATTTTCCAGGATACCCACCGGATGCCATAATAACAGTCAAAGCATATAACTTTTTCCACTCAAGAATTGAAAGATGCCCTTCTATTACGTTTATACAAATTTCGACGAGATCATTTTTTAACAATGGAAGTAGCACCTCAGCCTCAGGATCGCCCCAGCGACAATTAAACTCTAAAATGTAGGGTTTATCTTCTTTTATCATTAGCCCAATATAAAGCACACCGTGATATTCAATATTTTCTTTTTTTAATGCCTCAAGGAGGGGAGTTAATAATTCATTTTCGATTTTTTCGGTCCATTTTTCATCCAACTCGGGAACTGGCGCGTAAGTTCCCATGCCACCCGTGTTTGGCCCTTTATTACCATCATATAGTGGTTTATGATCGCGAGCTGGAATGCAGGGAATTATTTTTTCCCCATCGCACAAAGTCAATAAAGAAATTTCTTTTCCTTCAATAAAATCTTCTATAACTATTGTGTTGCCCTCTTCGCCAAAAATTCTGTTTTCTAAAATCTTTTTAACTATCGAATGTGCCTCATTTAAACTTTGAACAATAAATACACCTTTTCCTTGTGCTAACCCTGAAACTTTTATAACAACTGGGAACTCTTTGGTTTCGAGATAACTTATAGCTCTTTTACTGTCATTAAAGATCTCAAAATTAGGTGCTGGTAGATTATATTTGCTACAAAATTTACGCGCAAAAGCCTTTGAAGTTTCAAGTTGGGCAGCATTTTTAGTCGGACCAAATATTTTATAGCCGGCTTCTTGAAATTCGTCCACTATTCCTAGACTTAATGGTAATTCAGGCCCAACAATTGTCAAATCAACATTTTCTTTCTTTACAAAAGCTAGCAACTCTGAAATGTTATCAGCGCTTATTGGAATACAATGAGCTAATTGTGAAATACCTCCATTTCCCGGTGCACAATATGCTTTACATTGAGTTTGAGCAAGTTTCCAAACTAATGCATGTTCTCGACCACCTGAGCCTATAACTAAAACTTTTGTCATGTTTTTAGCGCTTTGTTTCTTCGTAGTACTTAAGCCCCCTTAAACGATGCCAATTTTTAGGGGATTGAAAATATAATTTTAGTTCGGCGTATTCTTCAGGTGTTAACTGGGTAATTTCTTGGGGAATATTAGAAGATAGCGCCGAGTTAATATTGGTAAGCGAAAGTAGTTCAACATTTATTTTTTTAAGAACTTCAGCTCCCTTTTCACAGCGATCAAAAATTACAAAACATTTATTTACTTCACCACCGAGACGCCTAATTTCTTGACAAACATTTAACTTTGTCTGCCCTGATACAATCGTATCGTCAACAACCAGAACTTTCTTGTGCAACAATAATGCTGGATTTATTCCTTCAAGAAGAGGCGCTTCATAATAACGCCTCCGACGTCGGGCGAAAAGACTGGGTTTTGAAAATTTTTGAGCTATAGAATTAGCTAAGGTAATACTTCCAGCTTCAATTCCGCAGACTAAATCAAACTCAAGATTTTCTAAAAACAAACAAGCGCTAGAAATTACAAAATTATATACTAAAGGAAAAGAAGGTAAAATTTTAATATCAATATAAATGGGGCTAAAATTTTTACGTTCATCAACTTTGAAAAATGGTTTAATGTCTCCAAGACTTACTTTAATCGCACCAATTTGCCATAAAAGCGCCGCAATAATTTCAGAAAAACTTCCTTTAAGCTTTGTTAACATTTTAACATCCGGAACAATACGATATTGCTCGCGTAGTAACCTAAAAAGTTTTAATGCTTCCATATGATTAGCAGTTTCAAATGAAAAATGTGTCTTATCGGTATCAAAAATCGCATTAAAATATAATATTGTACGAGTTTTCTTATAAAAAGGAAAAATTAAAGCATTAGCCTCATGCTTTCCAGTGCCGATCCTGGTAATATTGGAATTAATCTTGCCTTTATAAGTCTTAAACACATTATTTACCAGTTGTTTAATTTCCCGGTTTTCGAATATCAGTGGTGTTGTAAATCGCACGATATTGTTTTTTACTTCTAACGCAACAATTGGAATCTGCTCTAATTTCATAATCAAGAGCTTAATTGCAGTTTTTCTTTAAAATAAGCTTTAATAATTTGGTATAACTTATAGGTGCGTTCGTGCAATACTTTATAGGAACTGTCGTTAATTATTACGAAATCAGCAAGTGTCTCCATTTTATCTTCGTCCATTTGAAAACTTAGTCTTTTTTTAATCTCATTGGGTTGAAAACCTTTTTTTTTCATTCGAATAATTTTTTGGCAATTTGGAGCACGAACTAAAATTCGTAAATCAAGTGGGACTTTATTACCCCACATAAAAAGCAAAGCAGCATCTAAAATTTTAATTTCTTGTGGTGAGTTCTTGAGTTTTACACAAATCTCTTTAATTAATGGAGGATGAACAATTTGGTTTAAAAAGTTTAAGTGTTTTCTGTGTGAAAAAACAATTTGTGCTAGCTTTTTGCGATCAATTTGATTTTGAGAATCCAAAATATTTTCTCCGAAGGCTTTTAAAATTCTTTTATAAACTGGACTGCCCGGAAAATAAAGTCCCCAGGCAACTTCATCGGCTTTAATAATAACAGTCGGATAACCGTCGGCTATGAAAAATTCTTGTAACATTTTTGCAACTTCACTTTTTCCTGCACCAATTTGACCCCCAATTCCAAGTTTGATCATTGAAATTATCAAAATCTTCTTGGAATTTTCCCGGTTAGTAATTAAACCGTTTGGCAAGAAGCGCAGTGTTATGAGCACCGAAGCCTAAAGAATTAGAAATTGCAGCACGAATGTCTATGCTTCGAGTGCCTTCGGGTACATAATCTAAATCTAATTCCGGATCAGCATTTTCTAAATTTATTGTTGGATGAACTTTTTGATACTTAATTGAAAGGCACAAAACAACAAATTCAATAGCACCAGCAGCTCCTAATGCGTGACCAATCATTGACTTAGTAGAATTTACAGGTATTTTTTTAGCTCTTTCCCCAAATAATTTTTTTATTGCTTGGGTTTCTGTAAGGTCGTTTAAGTCAGTTGATGTCCCGTGAGCATTTATATAATCAATATCATCCGGAGTAAGATTGGCTTCAAGAATCGCCAAGCGCATCGCTTCATAAGCACCAGCGCCTTCAGGAGCTGGAGCAGTAATATGATAAGCATCTCCGGTTATTCCATAACCGGAAATCTCACAGTAGATTTTAGCATTGCGTTTTAATGCGTGTTCTAATTCCTCTAAAATAACCACGCCAGCACCTTCTGCAATCACAAAACCATCGCGGTCTTTAGAAAATGGGCGCGATGCTTTCTCGGGTGCATCGTTACGTTTGCTTAATGCACCCATATTAGCAAATCCGGCAATACAATAAGCAGTAATCGGTGTTTCACTCCCGCCGGCGATCATAATATCAGCGTCGCCTTGTTTAATATGTCTAAAACTATTACCAATCGCATGTGCTCCGGAAGCACATGCTGAAGTTGTGCAATAATTGGGCCCCCGGAGTCCAAAATAAATCGAAATATTTCCTGAAGCAATATCAGGAATCATCATTGGAATTAACAACGGCGAGACTCGATCTGGCCCTTTAGTTAAAAAAATCTCGTGTTGACGTTCCCAGGTTTCAATTCCGCCCATGCCTGAACCAATAATTACTCCGATGCGGTTTTTATCTTCCTTACTGAAGTCTAATCCAGCATCGTTAACAGCGTCAAGAGCCGCCCACATTGCAAATTGAGTAAACCGATCATACCTCCGTAGTGTCTTTGCGTCAAATTTCTTTGAGGGATCAAAATCTTTTACTTCTCCGGCAATTTGGACCGGAAGGGTTGATGGATCAAAACGAGTTATACGAGAAATCCCTGATTTTCCGGCAAGTAAGTTGTTCCAAAAAGTATTCACGTCAACGCCTAAACAACTTACAACGCCTAATCCCGTAACGACAACTCGCCGCGAACCCATGAAATCTATAAACGGTTTAAATTGTTATTGTGATTTTTGGGCAATTTTTTCTTCTAAATATTTAATCGCATCGCCAACTTTTACGATCTTAGCCGAATCTTCATCCGGAATCTGAACACCGAATTTTTCCTCAAATGCCATTACAAGTTCCACAATGTCTAGGGAATCGGCTCCAAGATCTTCAACAAAAGATGCGTCTTCGGTAACTTTCTCGGGTGGTACATGCAATTGTTCAATAATAATATTTTTTACATCATCAGCTAATGCCATATTTTTTACCTCCTGTACATTTTATTGTATTTCATAAGTTAATGTTTTATTTTACAAATAATAATTATAAAGTCAAGAGTAATTAACTGTATGTGTCATATTAATGCGCTCGAGAAAAGTTACACAAAATTACATATTTTTAGGTTTTTATTCTATTTAATGTTCATGGGAAACCAGTAAATAATACTTACAAGAGTCATACAGTTCCTTCCATAGATCTTGGCAACCTTAAAACTCGTGAGCATCTAATCTATAAAAACCTTGGGGTGTAGGAGAAAAATAACCCCTACACCCCAAGGTTTAAGTTTTAATACTAATTAGCGCGTGAAGATGAGTTTCTTAGTATGAGTATAATCAGCAGTCTCGAGTTTATAGAAATAAATACCCTCGCTCACCTCGCGATTATTCTCATCCCGACCGTCCCAGAAAAGACTATGCTCGCCAGCACCATAATAACCAGCCGCTAAAATCTTAACTAACCGACCCGACGCATCATAAATACTTAACCGAACATCCGAAGACTTAGCCAAACTAAACATAATATAACCTCCACCCCGAACCGGATTACGCATACCCTTTAACGCTGTAACCACCACATCAGAACCACTACCCTCAACAACACCACTCGTTGCTCCAATAAGCATCACATCATCAATATACCATCCCGGATACGTTACTGAAGGATCTGAACCAAAATGCCACCGAAGCTTAAACTGCTGACCAGCATTCACCGGTAAATTAAACGTCGCTTCTGTCCAAGTGGTCATCGTCCCAGTATAACAAGATTCTCTAGGAATCGCAACATTAGCACTGCGCGCCGTGTCCGGATATCCACCAACCGGATGAATCAAAGTCCACGTATTCCCCCCATCAGTCGAAAGCTTCACATTACCACCATCCCAACGCAACTCAATTTGATACCAATGCCAGAATTTTAACACCGGATTGTTAACCCCAGCAACAAAAGTCGGCGTTGTAAGTTTCCAGTTCGCACTATTAGTGTAACTACCACCTAACACCGTTGCCCAAAGCTTCTGACCTGAATAAGCAGCATTCGGCCCTGATGTCGGAATACCCCACTCCCAACCACCTGTCGCCGGATCAGGAATAAAACCACCATCATTCGCCTCAAAATCATAATACCTAACCGCACCAATAATTGTTGTCCGAGTTAACCGATCATTGTTAGGATTCTGATCCGATGCCCAAAAAGTCCTCATAATCACCGTAACATTCTCCGATATCGTCGGCGTCCAAGCAGTAAATGTTGCACGAGCTGTATCACCAGCCGCCAATGAAGCAATATTTACACTCCCAGTATAACGAACTGCATTTCCAGTACCTAATATCGAACACCGCACCACAACATTACTCGCTGCACCTGTCCCATAATTCTTAATCAACGCAACCGGCGTCATCGAAGTATTCACCTGATGCACCGCTCCAGGAGCTCGAATCGCCTCAACCCCAACATCATTAGCCAATGGAGCCGCTCCCGTTACCCGCACAAAGTCAATATACATATTGTTACCATAACCAGAAAGCGCACGGAACCCAACATAAAATGTACTTGAGAAATTACCTAAATAAACAGTATGCTCCTGCCAACCCTGAGTTGGCTCATACCG
>JANXBB010000179.1 GCA_025061975.1 Caldifarciminota bacterium
GAAGGTCAAGTAAACTCAATCTCTTCACCAATGATAATTGACGGCACAATCACCAATGCAAAACTTAGTGCGAATTCAGTCACCACAGATAAGATTCAAGATGGCACGATTCAAATTGCTGATTTAGCTTTTCTTCCTGCAACACGGCCTTTGGTTCCCGAAATTGATAGCACAGAAATTAAAAATAATGCAGTGACTACTTCTAAAATTAAAGATGGCACAATCTTAGGTCATGATCTAAATATTCCTCTTAGTTTAACTGGCAATGTCAGTTGGCCCGGAGGTATTGTTCAAATTAAAAATTCCGGAGTTGGTAGTGGAATAAAAATTGATACTGCTGGTTTTGGTGGTTTACGAATTGATTATACTTTCGGCGACGGAATCAATATTGGATATGCTGCACAAACCGGATTAGCAATTGATACTGTAGGTGGAACTGCTATAAGAATTATCAACCCATCTTTTGATGGTATCGGTATTGATAACGCCGGATTTGCCGGACTTTACGCAATGCATGCTAACGATAACGGAATTCAAATTGACTCCGCAGAAAATTATGGAATATATGCACAAGGTAATGTTGCCGGGGCAAGTTTTCTTGCCTCAAATCCTGGTGCTTATGGATTAGAAGTTTATTCCTATGGAGCTGATGTCGATGATACTGCTCTTGTGGCTTATGGTGCCGGTTACGCAACTGGTGGTTGGTATACAAGTGGTCTTGTAGGCAATAAATCAGCACCATGTGTAATTAGTCCGGACTTAGCAATTATTGCTAGTGGTTCAGGAATTATTAGCGGGAACAAAGTTGATGTGACATTGGCACCGGAATTTGTTGAGAATATAAGAGAAGATATCCCAATTCGCATTGTGTTAACTCCAAAAAGCAAAGTGGGCGGTATTTTATATGTCTCTGAAACTAAAGTTAATGGCTTTACTGTAGAAATTGAAGAAATTCCCGGCCTGAAACGAACTGCCGAACCGGTAAGGTTTGACTGGATAGCATTTGGTACTTTAAAAACTCCAAACGCTGATTATTCATCAAAATGGCAGAAGCTAATTAAGGATCGCCAAACTAAAAAAATAATCCGCACTCGCCGATAAACAAGTATGAAAGTATTAAAAACTTTTTTAGTTATCTTTTTTATCAAGTTTAGTTTTGCTCAATATCAGTGTTTCTGGTATAGTTTTAATGCCGCAAGTTCTAATCTTCAAACAACCGGTTTTATCGCTCAAACAACCGTAGCACAATCAGCAATTGGAAAACTTACTTCAGCAACACATCTGGGTTATATCGGTTTTTGGTATCCATCAATAATCTCAGGAATCTTTGAAGATAAAACATTAGATAATAAAACTCAGCTCCTCACAACTAAACTATATAATGCCTATCCTAATCCCATGACTAAACAAGTCACAATCAGTTATTCACTAGCTTCCCCTGCTAAAGTTATACTCGCTATTTATGATATCTCCGGACGAGAAGTGATAACACTTGTTAACAATACCTTACCTTCAGGATTTTATACTCTAAGCTGGCATAAAACTACAAATGACCACCGCAAAATAAGTTCCGGAGTCTATTTTTATACCCTAAAAACGGATAACTACAAGGAGACCAAAAAACTTATAATAACTGATTAACAAAATTTCACCAAAACTAAGTATCTCAGCATCTTCACAACACAAGATAGCATAACATATATTGAAAAACAAACTAAAACTAACAATTGTAAATTTTCTAACTCGTTGAAAATAAAAAAGTTTGATCTAAATTAACCCCCAACCTGTCCTCGCCACTGTCTAGGGGAATTATTACGGCTTTTGAGATAAAACAATTGAATGCTAATTTCTAAAGTTCCAAAAGTTTTTATTTCTCTGGTTTTAAACTAATAGCTTCAAGATAAGTTTTAGCGTTAGTTTTCGCGACAACCAAAACGCGATATTTCATAAAGCCTAACCGAAAATATCTTCTGATTGTTTTGGGAAGTTATAAGTAATTTATTAGAATTTCTTGACATTTGATTTGCTTAAAATATAATTTAAAGGTAATGCTTTTTTTATTTTTAGTAACAGTTATCTTTATTGTTTGGGGCATATACTCCTATCAACGTCATCTCCAAAATGTTAAAAAAATTCCTATAAGAATTGAAGTCAATGGAACCCGAGGGAAATCTTCAGTCACTCGACTAATTGCTGGAGGTATTAGAGCAAGTGGGCGACGAGTGATTGCTAAAACAACTGGAACTAAACCCCGGTTTATTATCTCGGATACTGAAGAAGTGCCGATTAAAAGACTGGGCAAACCTAACATTGCTGAAGAACAAAAAATCTTCCGTGAAGCAGTGAAATATAATCCTGATGTTATTGTAATTGAATGTATGGCGTTAGTTCCCCAATATCAATGGATTCATACGCACCGGCTTTTAAAGTCAACCCATAGTGTTATTACTAATGCTCGTGCTGACCATCTTGATGTAATGGGACCAACAGTGCGTGATGTTGCGCGTGCGCTTTCTAATACAATTGCTCCCAAAGCGAAATTCTTTACTGCGGAGCGAGCGCATTTAGATATCTTCAAAGAACGAGCGCAAAAGTTAGGCACGGAAGTGTATGTTGCCGATCCTAATATTGTGAGTGACGAAGATATGAAAGGCTTTAAGTATATTGAACATAAAGAAAATGTCGCTTTGGCTTTGCTTGTTTGTGAAAGCTTGGGAATTGATAAGAAAACCGCACTTGAAGGAATGTATCGCCAAACCCCTGATCCCGGAGTAATGCGTATTTATACAATTAATGATCAAGGTAAGATCATTAAAGTTATAAATACCTTAGCGGCTAATGATCCGGATTCAATTTATCTTTTATGGGAAAAAGTAAAAAACTTTGCACCCGAAAAAATCGTTTTAGTTAATTGCCGCGATGATCGTGTTGACCGGTCACTACAATTAGCCGAACTTACTGCACAAAAGTTTGAAGCTGATTGGTTTGTCGCTACCGGATTTTTTACTATTGCTTATATTAAAAAAGCTTTAAGTCTGGGTATTCCTAAAGATAAACTAATAGATTTAGGAGAAAAGTCGCCTGAAGAAATTTATAAGAAAGTGCTTACTTTAGTAAAAAATGAAGCAATGATTTTTGCTACCGGCAATACTGTAGGTTTTGGTGAAACACTAATTCAATATTTTGCAAGTAAAGGTGGCGAAATTGAATATTAAAAGAGAGGTAAAAAATGATCGTTGAAACTATTGGATTAGGAATGTTAATGAGTCTTTTTCTGACGGAAACCATTGGTCTTGCAGCTGGAGGAATAGTTGTTCCAGGTTATATCGCATTATTTTTAACTCAGCCCTTGCGGGTGTTAGTAACAGTTCTGATTGCCGTAATTACATTTTTATTAACTAAACTTCTCAGTAATTTTATGCTGCTTTTTGGGCGACGCTTACTTGTTATTACAATTCTTTTAGGATATCTCATTGGTTTTGTTTTTCGAGTCTTCCCGCCCATTTATTTTCAGGAGTTAAAACTTGACTTAACAACTATTGGTTATGTAATTCCCGGGCTCATTGCTTATTGGATGTTCCGGCAAGGCATTGTTGAAACATTAACCACAATGACCATTGCAGCAATTCTTACGCGATTATTAATAATTATTATCTCCAACGGTTCAATAACTGTTATCTAAAAGGAGACTAAAAATGCAAAAACGCATTGGCAAAGTTGACAAAAGAATTCTCATTATTTTTGCAATCCTTACGATTATTTTCTTCTTCCTTGAAGTCAAAAGTATTCATAATGTTAAAACCCGTAATTATGAAAACAAACTTAAAGCGGCGCAGATATGCCAGGAAGCATTTCGGATAATTAAAGAAGAGCGCTTAAAACGTGGGTTTCTAATTGACATCATTAACGATCCTAACGAGACCGGACTTGTCGGTGTTCAATACTCGCCAATAACTCAGGATCGTACTGATCTTTCAGCAATTCTTACAAGCACCAATCCAAATTTTGCTGCAGTATTTGTTGAACTTTTAGGTCATCTAAAACCTAATGATACAGTAGCGGTGGCACTTGATGGTTCTTATCCGGCTTTAAATATTGCTTTATACTCCGCGTGCCGTGTTTTACAACTCAAACCGATTATAATTAGTAGCGCTAGCTCAGCAATGTGGGGCGCAAATTTAGCTGAATTTAGTTGGCTTGATATGGAACGAGTTTTATACGAAAACAACTTTTTTCCGTTTAAATCAAGTGCTGCAACTTTAGGAGGTGAAGATGATAACGGCCGCGGTTTCAGTCCTGAAGCTCGAGCGCTTTTAGAAAAAGCAATTAAGCGTAATAATATTAATTTTTTGCACACCGAAAACTTTACAACGAATCTTGAAGAACGGATGAAGATTTATTTACAGTCAAAAACAGTCAAATATTTCATAAATATTGGCAAGTCTGTTGCCAGCGTTGGGCCGGTTTATCACCGCCTGCCCTCAGGAATTATTCGACGTAAACCAACAAAGTTTGCAGACGATGTTTTAATAACACGAATGCTTGATCAAAAAATTCCGGTAATTAATATTTTAGATATTAATCGTATCGCTACTAAATATGAACTGCCCCATGCTCCAATTCCTTTGCCGCCCATTGGCAAAGGTAAATTATATATTGAGAAAAAATTCTCCGTAACCTTAGCAATAGTCTTTACAGTGATAATAATTATAATCTTATTTTTTGTTATCAAGTACGATCTGGAATATTATCTGTTTAAGAAAAAAGTAAACCCATAAGGAGTAATAAAATGAAAAAAGTTGGAAAATTAATTTTAGGAATTGCGCTCGGCGGTTTTTTAGGCTTAACTGCTCAAACTCCTAATTTAGAAGTTAAAAAAATCTCACCCCGGACTACAATTAGCGTTGTCAAGCGAATTGAACAGGAATATTACCTTTTAACAAAAGATAAACCTTTAGAATTCAGTGTTGATGGCCCAACCTATCTTAGAGTTTACACACGTCTCCTTTGGCAAGCAACAATGACTCAAAAAGAAAGCTATAAAATTATTGTAAGCGAAGATCAGGAGTCAGAAAAAATCATGTCATTTACTAGTGAACTTTCAAGAACTGCCCGCGGTGCTAACAGAACCCAATATGGCAAATGGCGCTCATTTTATTTAGAAGTTCCTAAAGGAAAGCATAACTATAAACTCACTTTACTTGAAGCCAAATCGGAAACTGTTGCGGTAAGAATAAGCTTTGAACGACCAACAGAATATCGCAAAATTGTCCCGGAAAAACCTTATCGCGAATTGCAATTTGTTGAACGAGAAAAAATTATCCCTTATTATGAAGTCACTTTAAAAAATCCGGTAAAAGTAAAAATCGAAGGCCCGGCAATCCTGAAAGTTTCGTGTCGGCTTAATTATGATTATACTATGGAAGGAAAACAGAATTATACAATCGCAGCAATTGTTGGGGGTAAAGAATGGCAAACCAAAACTTTTAAAGCTTCAAAATCTGAAACCGGCCTTTATAAAAATGCTCCCGAACTTATACCGTCGGTTGCATCAAATATGTATTTAGATATCCCGCCCGGTAGTTATCTTATTGAGTTTATTATAAAAGGCACATTGGCAAAATCCGGAGCTTTAACTTTTTACTACAAACCTAAGGAACAATATGAATAACTTTTTAACTAAAAGTGTCTTGATCTGTATTATAGGACTTTCAATAACATCTTCGGTTTTTGCTGATCAAATTGTAAAACTGCGCCGCAATCCCAGGTTTTCTTACGAACACACTTTAGAATATGACAATAATATTTTTTTGTATTCGCCCGAAGCTTTAGAAGAATTCCGAAATAATATTCGGTCTTATCGCTTCCCATTCCGCACTACCGACGACTTAATAGCTAATTACAAAATTAGATTTACTCTGCCTTTACGAATTTTTAAAAAACGCTCTGATATTTTAATAAATTACAGCGCAAAAGTGTATACAGTAAATACCGCTAAAAGTTATCAGACTATCAACCCTTCTTTGCAAATCCAACTTGTTCCTAATTTTACATTTAGGCTGTCATATCTATTGATTCCCAATTATCTTATTCGCTATTATAAAGATCCTCAAAGTTCTAGAAGCCAATATATCCCTTGCCAATTTACTGAGCATTTATTTACTTCAACTATCTGGTATAAATTTGCTCGGATTACAATAAGTCCTCGGGTTCGTTACGAATTTGATGATTACATAAAAAAATTTAACTTCTATGACGGAACTGCATGGCGTTATGGAATACGTATATCTTTACCGGTAACGAAAAATATTTTACTCCATCCAGATTGGGAACGCAAACATAATAATGCTGCAGGTCCGGTGCCGGATATTTCTTATTGTGAAGATAAGTTTTCTTGTGATTGGCAAATTAATTTTAGCGGCAAAATTACATTAGAAAGTACAGTCGAATATGCTATACGCCGCTATATTACAACCAATCCTCCAACCATTGATCCTTATCACTACCAAAGAAAAGACGCGCAATATTCATTTAATATCAATTTATCTTATCGTTTAAAAAATAACTGGCAACTGTTTGGTAAATATCTTTATGCATTACGTAAGACTACCTCGCCCCTATTAATTGACATTACAGAAATTAAGGATTATAATAACTATAAGATATCTTTTGGCGTTGGCTATAACATGAGTATAAATGTAGCTGAAAAACAAGAGGACACACAATGAAGTTTGGTAAATATTTGAGTTTTCTTTTATTTTTAACATTAATTAGCACTTGCGAACATCCTCAAGAACAAATTCCACTTTATAAAATCGTGGCTCAAGTTCCTAATCCCGGTTATCCTCAAGCTATAGTTGTCGACTCAAGCTATGCTTATGTGGCCTCGGGTCAAGCGGGCTTGGTAATTTATGATATAAGTAACCCCGAAACACCAGAATTAATCGCTCATTGGCTTGATACTTTGTATTCTGTTTTTGGAGTTACTGTGCACGATCGCTATGCTTTTCTCGCGTCAGGGAAAACTATTTTTAATATTGTCGACATCAGCCGTATCGATAGCATTAAATTAGTAAATGAAATAAATTTTGCCTGGATTGCTGCATATGGTTACGATGTTTTT
>JANXBB010000191.1 GCA_025061975.1 Caldifarciminota bacterium
AGAGTTTTGGACTTGAAGCAGTTATATATAATATTTTAAGTCTGCGCTTTGGTTATTTTGAAGATTTAACTGGACAACGCGGTGGAATAACAGTCCAGCGTAATGATCGTACTGAACACATTGGACTTGGTGAATATATCTTCAGCTCAGATCGGGGTCGATTCGCCGGCAAAGTAGGAATTTGTTTAGGTTTTGGAGTTCATTATCGGGGATTTCAGTTTGATGTCTCAAGCGACCAGTTTATTTACGACTTTCCTACCCAAAACTGGAAGTTTTCATTTACCTATCAATTTTAAAAAGTAGATCTTTAAAGACTCAAAACCGAGCTAATTGAAAACAAGAGTTTATTACTAAGAGGCTTCCGGTTAATAGAATTACTTCAAGTAAAATCTCTCAGATTAACTTATCGCACCAAAAAACTGTAGACTCTAAACATAACTGAATTTTTCCCCATTGATTTATATTAAATAAAATTTGGCGCAAGGAGTAATTTCTATATCAGATTATCTTTTGGAGCAAAACATATGCTAAAAGGTCCTAAGGACCGTGGGGTGGAGAGAATTGTTCAATAATAACATTATTGTTGCTGTTAGTTGTTGATTGTTAAGTAATTATAAATCTCGCAATTGATTTTATTTAAAAAAATTGTGATTTTTCGTGGAAGTGTAGATTGATCGGTTTTGGAGTAAACATTCGATAATTGACTTTTGTTTTATTCGCGTTATAATTTAATGATTAAGTTTCTATGCCGAGTTTAGCAGTTATTGGTCTTCAATGGGGTGATGAAGGGAAAGGCAAGATTATTGACTATTTAGCACAAGGCTTTGATTTAGTAGCTCGTTATCAAGGTGGACCTAATGCTGGGCATACAGTGCAATATAAAGACTTGCGGTTTATTTTTCATCAAGTTCCTTCAGGAATTATTAATCCTCAAACATTATGTGTTATTGGTGCGGGTTGTGTTATTGATTTAGCGACTCTTAAGACTGAGCTTAGTCAATTAAAAGATGCTAAAGTAGACTATCAAGGCCGGTTATATATTGATTCTAAAGCACATCTGATTTTGCCTTATCATAAAGCAATTGATGAAGCCCGTGAAGCATTTCGGACCGGGGAGAAAATCGGCACAACTCTAAAAGGAATTGGACCGTGTTATGAAGATAAATATGCGCGGATTGGTATACGGTTTGGTGATCTACGAAATGAAGAACTGTTTTCTAGCAAGCTTAAGAAAAATTTAGCGCAAAAAAATTTTCTTTTAATGGAGCTTTATAATCAAGAACCACTTTCGGAGAAAAAGATCATTGACGAATATTTAGGTTATGCTCAAGAATTTAAGTCCTATATGGCTGATGTTTCGGAATTAGTAAATACCGCTTATGAACAAGGTAAAAAGATTTTATTTGAAGGTGCGCAAGGCACATTACTTGATATTGATTTTGGGACATATCCTTATGTGACTGCATCATCACCTCACGCAGGTGGAATCTGCACCGGATTGGGAATTGGTCCTAAACGAATTGATGAGATTTTAGGTGTTGCTAAGGCATATACAACACGGGTGGGCAACGGGCCGTTTCCCACAGAATTATTTGATGAGACCGGAAGGATTTTACAGGCTGAAGGAGCAGAGTTTGGTGCTACGACAGGTCGTGCACGACGTTGTGGTTGGCTTGATGCAGTGCTTCTGCGGTATGCAGTTAAAGTTAATAATGTAAAGAAAATCATCATTACCAAGTTAGATGTCTTAGACCGGCTCGCTGAACTTAAAATATGCGAAGCTTATTTAACAAAAAAGGCCGGCGTAGTAAAAAAAATTTCTATTGATTTACTATCAGATGCCGAGGTAACAGACCTTGAGCCGGTTTACTTAAAACTTCAGGGTTGGCAGAAAACAACTCAGGGTGCACGAAAATTTAGCGAGCTTCCCTACGAAGCTCGAGTATATCTTGAAACCATTGAAAAACTGGTTGATTGTGAAATTGTTGCAGTTTCTGTAGGTAAAGAACGCAACGATATAATTTTAAAAAATAGTTTTAATTGGTAAATTGAAGTATTAAATTCAATGTCGGTTAAGAAAGGAGCAAGCAATGGAACTTAAAGTTTTCCAAAGAGTTATGGCTTCCAATGACGCGATTGCTAATGAATATCGCGCCGTTTTAAAAAAACATAATATTACAGTATTTAATTTTATGTCGGCACCGGGTTCGGGTAAAACTTCGCTTCTGGAATGGACGATAAACGAATTTAAAGATAAAATGCGAATTGCCGTAATTGAAGGTGATATTAAAGGTGATTTAGATGCCCAGCGCATCTTAAAAACCGGAGTTCCGGTATATCAAATTAATACTGATGGCGCCTGCCACCTTGATGCGTTTATGATTTCTCAGGTGCTCCCCAAAATTGATCTAAATGCGTTTGATGTTTTATTTATTGAAAATATCGGAAATTTAGTATGTCCGGCAGAATTTTATATCGGAGCTGATTATAATGTGATGCTGCTTTCAACACCGGAAGGTTCTGACAAACCTACAAAATATCCGCTGATGTTTTCTCGGGCAGATGTGCTATTAATAAATAAAATTGATTTAATTCCTTATGTTAATTTTAATTTTGAGGAGCTTACAAATTCGTTAAATGAAATTAAACCCGGCCTTAAAATACTAAAGATTTCTTGTAAAACCGGTGAGGGGCTTAAAGACTGGTATCAATGGCTTTCTTATGCCACGAATGTAAATCTTGTGCGGCCTTAGTAACCGATCGTGTGCGCCGGTCGTTTATTCCTTTAGGTGCAATTCAAGCGCTTGCCAACTTTGCACCAACCCTAATTCTTATTTATATTCCTCTGATTGCAGCAAGTCTTAACGCCCGTTCTTCAGAAATCGGACTTGTGATTTCAACATATCACGCAATGATTTTTCTTTCCGGAATTATATTTGGGCGATTAGCGGATCTTAAAGGGCGTAAGCCTTTTATTCTTTTGGGGTTAGGATTATCATCATTAGCATTTCTTGGACATTTACTGATAAATAACTTGTCGTCATTATTTTTAGTAAGAGCACTGGCCGGATTTTGCTTAGGGATGTTTCCTTCGGCTCTTATTACTTATGCATACGAAAAGAGAAATAATTTGGGGGTATTTAGTTCTTTAGGTTCTTTAGGTTGGGGAATTGGTTCAGTTATTGCCGGATTAATTGGGATCTATCGACGATTATATCTTTTTTCAGCATTGGGATTTTTGCTTGCATTCCTTATAGCATTATTTTTCTTACCGGCGTCTTCGGTTAGATTGACTCAACGTTTTTGGGATATCAAAGTGCTAAAAAAGAACTGGCGTGTTTATCTGACTTTTCTTTTGCGTCATGTGGGAGCATTTGGGATTTGGGCAATTTTTCCTTTATATTTAGCGGCACTAGGTGCTAATAAATTTTGGATCGGAATAATTTATTCAATAAATTCATTTGGTCAATTCTTATTTATGCCCTTACTTGACCGCTTTACGAGCAAAAGACTTATAACTTATGGTCTTGTATTCTCATCGTTGACTTTTTTGATTTTTGCAATCTGTCGAAACCACTGGCAAATTTTGCCGTTTCAAGTGATGCTGGCATTTTCCTGGTCAGCACTTTATTTAGGGACTTTGAAATATCTTATGGAAAACAATGAGGAAAAAGCAACCGCAGTCGGAATATTTAATTCGCTAATGAGTCTTTCTGGTATTATTGGTCCGGTACTTGGAGGAATAGTAGGTTCTTTGGGATATCGCATGGTGATGGTTTTTGCTTCGGGATTAACTGTTATAAGTTTTATTTTCTTTCACCAAAGAGACTAGTGACATTTAAATAATTAATGTCGAATTCGTTTTAATCCCAAACTTTGAGCATACTCAATAACTTCATAGAATTCTTTATCGGTAATTGTTCTTGACAGTTCTGGATAATTATACGCTTTATAGCAGGGTCGATATTGAGGCATGATATTAACATAAGTATTCAAGGAAAGTTTTGTTGCGATGAAGTCTAATATTCGGAACGATGAGGCGATTTGGTTTGGTAATACAAGATGGCGGATGATTAGTCCCCGTCGAGCAATGCCATTTTTGTTCACAATTAAATCGCCGACTTGGCGATGCATTTCCAAGAGCGCTTTTTGATTCACATCCCAGTAATTACTAATTCCTGAATATTTTTGAGCTGCTTCGTTTGTACCGTATTTGGCATCAGGCATATAGATATCAATTACACCGGCGAGGAGTTTTAAAATTTGTTCATCGTCGTAACCTCCGGAATTATACACTATCGGTAATTTTAATCCTTTATCTTTGGCAATTGCTAAGGCACTGATGATTTGCGGAATTACATGGGTTGGTGTTACAAGATTAATGTTATGACAACCAATTTCTTCTAGATAAAGCATTATCCCAGCCAACTCTTCGATTGTAACCTCTTTGCCTTCACCTAATTGGCTAATTTCATAATTTTGACAATAAAGGCATTGTAAATTACAATAACTAAAGAAAATTGTTCCAGATCCTCTTTTGCCTACTAATTCTTTTTCTTCACCGTAATGTGGGCCAAAAGATGAGATCTTGGGAGCTAACTTTGTTCGGCATTTACCGGTTGCACTTTTAAATCGGTTGATACCACATTTATGAGGGCAGAGCGTGCAGCTTTCTAAGATTTTGTTAAGCTTTTCGGCTAAAGCGTAAAGGTCAATGTTGTAATAACTTGGATAAATAGCCTCATTCATCTATTTGTTATCGCTTGGTATTTTAGAAAAGAAATCTTTGATAGCACTAATCGACAACGCCAGAGGAATTTTTGGGGGTAAAGAGAAAATAAAATGTTTTCCATATTCTTTAGTTACAATTCGTTTATCCAACACACAAATCACACCCCGATCGTGCTTTGAACGGATTAGTCGGCCAAATCCCTGACGAAATTTTAGGACTGCATTGGGTAGTTGAAAATTAAAGAATGGTTCAATATTTTGTTCTTGGAGTCGTTCACGAATGCCTTCAAGGCGTGGATCGTCAGGAACATCAAATGGAAGTCGGACAATAATTAGACAACTTAATGTTTCTCCGGGAAAATCGACACCTTGCCAAAAAGATTGGGTAGCAAACAGAACCGAACTAATATCAGTACGGAACTTATTCATTAAAACATTAGATGGTTCTTGTCCTTGCACTAAAAAAGTAAAGCCTGATTTATCGATTAATTCGTAAGTTTTATTTAGGGCTTTATAACTAGTGAAAAGCACTAAAGCCCGCCCACCGGACATTTTCAGAATTTGGTTAATAACTTCAGCAATTTTAGGATAAAATTTTTCTTCATCAGTAGGTAATGGAATATCGGTAGGGACAACAAGTAACGCTTGGCTTTGGTAATTAAAAGGTGAACTTAGGTAAAGGGTTTTAATATTATCAAGACCCAGTCGGGAAGCGATAAAATGGAAGCTTTTATTTACAGTTAGAGTTGCTGAAGTCAAAATAATACTCGGAATTTTTTCTACAACATGTTTTTTAAATAAACCAGAAATGTCTATTAAAGCACTATTAAGAGTGATTATTGGAGTCTTTTTGTGGGGAGAAGATGCAGTTTCGATCCAATAGACTGAATTTTTATCGGCAAACTCTAAAAATTGGTTAATGCTTATCCGGTAACTCTCAAGCTTTTTTATTCGGCTTTTAATTTCTAGGGCTAAATCTTCTTCAACCTCGTTAATTGCTATCTCAAGTAGCACGTCTCGAAGGTCGCTTAGAATATAATCGAGATCATTTTTAATATTAAGCGGTTTTGTAATTCGAAGTTTAGTTTCATCGGCGGGGAGTAAATTAAGCAGTTGATAAAAAAGATTATCGGTAGCAGCTCGAGCTTTGTCTAATAATTCATTTACTACATTACTTACTTGAGCAGAAACATTTAGATGAGCTAAAAGGCCACTGGATCGTTGTGGATTGCTTATCGAATTGAAAAGTCGGGTTAAACCGATGTTGGATATTTCTAAACCGAAATATTTTGCGGCATTTTCTTCAAGCCGATGAGCTTCGTCAAAAATAACCGCTGAAAACTTCGGAAGAATTGCATAGTCACTTGCAACATTAGCAAAAAACAAGGAATGATTAGTCACAAGGAGCGGAGCGTTAAGCCAATTGTTTCGAGCACGAAAATAATAACAGTTTTCGTAATATTCACATTTTTGATATTTGCAAATATCAGTATCTCTGCTAACTTTTTCTGCTAATGTACCTAAAGTATATTCGAATTCGGGAATAATACCTGAACCTCCAGTTTCGAGCCACTGGTTAAGGTGTTCGAGTTCCACGCTTTCGGCAGGGCTATCAAAAAGGCCATATTGGGATAGTCGAACTAATCGTCGTTTGCAAATATAATTTTCCTGACCATAAATTACGGCGCAGTTAATCTCATAATCAAAAAAAAGTGTCTTAAATAATTCTCTTAAAATTGGGAAGTCTTTTTTAAGAATTTGGTCTTGAAGCACTTTGGTATAAGTGGCTACCAGAACTTTATTATTAGTTTCTTTTATCCATAACACTGATGCCACTAAATAACTTAAAGTTTTTCCCACCCCGGTTCCGGCTTCTACTAATAATAATTTGGAATTTTTAAGTGCGTCGTATACGGCATAGGCCATTTCGCGTTGTTCATTTCGAACTTCATATTGGAGAAGAATTTCTCTTAGGGGGCTTTTTTCAGAAAAGACTTCTTCAATATAATTGATCATGTGTAATTTACATTAAAGGGGTATGTATAATTAATTCTCGGAATATTTTAATAGTGTTTAAATGACTCTGAGTTTTTTGCTCACCAAAAACTGTTTTACACTTCAATGTCACACTACTGATATACAATAAAATAACATAAAAAACATCGAAAGTCAATGGGAATTTCTAATGGAGTTAGAAATTTATGATTGACATTAGTGTTAAAATTTTATATACTTCAATCTAATGCCGAAGGCAATTTATACAGAAAATTTAACTAAAGTTTATCGTAGCGGTTTTAGACTCCAAAAAGTAAAAGCGGTGGAAAATTTAAATTTAGAAGTTGAAGCTCAAGAAATTTATGGATTTTTGGGTCCCAATGGAGCAGGCAAGACAACAACAATAAAAATTTTAGTGGGGTTAGCTCAACCAACATCGGGGAAAGCAGTAGTTTTAGGTAGACCTGCTGGTGACCTGGGGACTAAAAAATTAATTGGATTTTTGCCGGAATCTCCTTATTTTTACGAATATTTAAATGCTGTTGAATATCTAACATTTTGTGCACAGCTTTCCGGAATTGAACAAAATCGGATTAAAAAACAAGTTGAGAAAATGCTTGCATTAGTCCGGCTTGATAAATTTGCCCATATGCCAATTCGCGGTTATTCACGTGGTATGCTTCAGCGGTTAGGTATTGCTCAAGCATTAATTGGTGATCCGGAGCTTGTAATTTTAGATGAGCCGATGGGGGGACTTGATCCAATTGGGCGTCGAGAATTCCGTGATATTATTTTAGCACTTAAAGCTCAAGGAAAAACTGTATTCTTTTCAACGCATATATTAGCTGATGTTGAATTAATTTGTTCTCGGGTCGGAATAATTCTAAATGGTCGTCTAATTAATTCCGGACGTTTAGATGAAATCCTGCTGTCGGAAATTGAAGGATTTGAGTTAATCGTTAAAGGTTTAGATCGTAAAATGGTTAAAGTTATTGAACGATTTGCTAGTAAGGTAATCTCAAGTGCTGAAAACGAAACATATTTAGAAGTTACAGATGAAGCCGGTGTAGAAAGAGTTCTTGCAATCGTCCGCGAAGTGGGCGGGAAACTAATTTCTTTACAACCTAAAAAGAAAACATTAGAAGATCACTTTATTGATCAAATTGCTAAAGAACGGCTAAAAGCAATATGAAATTAAACGCAATAATTATTAATACTTTTCGTGAATCGGTCCGGGATAAAGTTTTTATTGCAATTATTATTTTCAGTATAATTACAATGTTAGGAGCTCGTGTTATTAAACCTTTAACACTAGGCGAAGAAGCTAAGGTTATAAAAGACATTGGGCTTAACAGTATAACTTTTTTTTCAGTACTAATCGCGATTTTAGTTGGGGGGCGCCTTGTTTACAAAGAAATTGAAAAACGGACTATTTACTTAATTCTTTCTCGGCCTGTTTCAAAAACTACTTTTATTATTGGTAAATATTTAGGGCTTCTTTTAGTTTTATTTGATAGTATTCTGATTATGACTGGTGTCTTTTATCTGTTTTTGCTTTTCTTGCGAATTCCGGCCAATTATTTTTTAGTCTGGGCGATTATAATGACATTTTTTGAACTCGCAATAATAACTGCAATAGCGATTTTTTTCTCAACCTTTACTACCCCGATTACAAGCGCGATTTTCACGTTCGCTATTTATTTTATCGGGCATTTAACCCCGGACTTAAAAAATTTAGCGCGGATTGCGAAATCTCCGGTAATAACTTTTATGTCTGATGTTTTATATTATCTTTTACCAAATTTAGCAAACTTTAATGTTAAAGCCCAAGTTGTGCACAATTTAGTTATCGATTATCGGGTAACGATTTTAACTATTCTTTACGGAATCGTTTATTCAGCGTTCATTATGTTCCTTTCTTGTTTGATTTTCCGAAATAAAGATTTTTAAGTGTAAGATGAACCGAGACGTTAAAACTCTTGAAGCGTTCAAACAGATAAATTTCCGGCGGATTTTATTACTTGTAATAATAGTTTTAGGTATTCTAATAATTTGGAACCTTCAAACTTACTTAGACTTAAGTCGTAAAACGCTATTAAGTG
>JANXBB010000193.1 GCA_025061975.1 Caldifarciminota bacterium
TTAGTTGATTGGCTATCAAAGCGCGGTAAACGAATTACGGTAATTGGTTTAGGACGAGGTTATACATCAGTAGAATTAATTCGAGCTTCCGATGAATATTATAACATTGATGAAATGGAAGGGGTAATTACGGATTAAAGCAATTTTCTCATGGTTGAAGACAACTTCTTTTTAGGAATTACAACTACTGAAAACGAAACCGGTATTGCGCTAATAAAACAAGAGCAAGTTTTGTATCAGAAATGTGAATTTACCCCATTAGACATAAGTTTTCATAACGAAACAATCTTTATTTTTATTAAGTCAGCATTTGAAAGTTCTTCAATAACTGCTAAAGATTTATCAGGCATCGGTGTTGTGCTTGGACCGGGAAGATTTACTTCTTTAAGAGTGGGAATAGCGTGCGCTAAAGGTTTAGCCTTACCTCATAATATAAAGATCAAAGGGTTTAACACCTTAGAAGCCTTAGTGCTTTCAGTGAGTGCCCACGAGCTGAATAAAGATCAAATAATAGTCCCGATAATTGATATCAAAAGAGGGGAAATTTATTATCAAATATATAAACATACAGAACCGATATCCGAACCCAAGATAACCAACGCACATGAGATCGCTAATATCTTTCCTCCTAACGCGATTTTAGTGGGAAGTGGTGTTATGCGCTACGCCGAATTACTAAAAAATAATGCTTTAAAACCGTACCGAATCTGTAGCCAACACAATCCCAACCCAACAATTATTGCCCAATACGCCCGACAAGCAATTCTTTCCGGTAAAACTGATGAACTTACAGATATCAACCCAATTTATATAAGACCAGTTTAAAACCAACAACTCGATAGAGCTTAAAAACATTATCCAAGAAGCTGTTTTCTAAATAATTCCTACCATTACCCCGATTTATTAAGCCCAAGATTTATCGGTAACTATTGAGATTCTTTCTTGGAGTTAGCTTCACAATCCCCAAAAAGTAAATCCTTAAGAAATTAAATCAATAAAACACCCCAGCAACAACACTTTTAACCCCTCAAAGATCGTATGGGGGAGCGCCCACTATATTTAAAGTTCCTTTACATAACGCTAAGACTTTCAAGTGTTTAGAGCAATTTTGGGGTTGATTAAAATATTACTGATTAGTAATATTTTAATGGGGTTTAGTGTAATTTAGTGTAAATGATAAGGTATTAGTTAAAGATAAAGAGGTTAGTCGCTTGGATTTAGGGTTAAATTTGAAATTTTCTGTTTGACATTAATTATGTTTTTGGGTATGCTTTTTATATGAATCGTGTTTTGGTGCGCGAAATTCCGCAGTATATTGGTAATGAAGTTTTATTAAAAGGTTGGGTTCATCAGCTAAGGCGGCTCGGGAAAATTAATTTTCTTCTTTTGCGTGACCGGAGTGGTATTGTGCAAACGGTTATTTTGGATCCGACGATTGATCTTTCAAAAATTGATCAGGAAAGTGTTGTGGCAATTTGGGGAATACCTAAAAAAGAGGCTCAAGCGCCCGGGGGAATTGAGGTTGAAGTTAAGAGGATTGAGCTTATTGAACAAGCTCAGTCGCCGCTTCCTTTTGAGGTTAATCGGCCCTTAGAGTTATTAAACATTAAACTTGATACGATTCTTGATCACCGAGCATTTGCACTTCGGCATCCCAAAATTAATGCGATTTTTAAAATTGAAGCTGAACTTGTGCATGCGTTTCGGGAATTTTTAAGGAAAGAAGATTTTTTAGAGATTCATACTTCAAAGATAATCTCTCAGGGAACTGAAGGGGGTACTAATCTATTTCCAATTCAATATTTTGAAACCCAAGCTTATTTAGCGCAGAGTCCGCAATTTTATAAACAGATGATGGTTGGTGCCGGATATGAGCGGGTTTTTGAAGTAGGTTTTGTTTATCGTGCTGAAGATCACGCAACATCACGGCATATTAATGAATATCTGAGTTTGGATTTTGAGATGGGGTTTATTGACTCCGAAAAGGATATAATTGATTTGGAAATAAGGCTTTTAAGATACATTTTCGAATCAATTAAAAAGAACTGTGCTAATGAGTTAAAATTATATGAAGTTGACTTGCCGACGATTGAATTTATTCCTCAGATACAATTTAAAGAAGCTCGAGAGATTTTAAAGAAGTATTACCGTAAAGAACTATTAACTTCAGATGATTTAGATCCTGAAGCTGAGCGTCTTTTGTGTGATTATGCCCAAAAGGAGTTTAATTCCGAATTTATTTTTGTAACCAATTATCCAATTTCCGCTCGGCCGTTTTACACCATGCCTTATGATGAGACTTACAGTCGCGGATTTGACCTTTTATATCGCGGGATGGAGGTTACTACCGGTAGTCAGCGAATTCATAATTATCAACTATTAGTAAACAATATGGCCAAATTTGGATTAAATCCCCAAGACTTTGAGTTTTATTTAGAGATTTTCCGTTACGGAATGCCGCCACATGGTGGACTGGCAATTGGTGCTGAAAGGCTAACTCAACAGATTCTGGGGTTAAAAAATATTAGAGAGGCGAGTCTTTTCCCTCGGGATCGTTATCGGCTTGTGCCTTAAAAATGAGACCTAAAGGTAAATTCCGAATGAAAATTTTGCCAATTTTTGTTTTAATCTTGGGTATTATAAGTGGGATTGTATTTTTTGTTTATATTCGAGCGCAAGCCGATTTACCAACTATTGAGGAGATAAGAAATTTTGCTCCGCCCGCTTCAACAAAGATATTAGATTGCCATGGTGAAATAGTTGCCGAGTTTTATTATCAACGCCGTACGCCGGTATTATTATCCGATGTTCCTCGATATCTAAAGGATGCATTAATTGTTGTCGAAGACAAAAGGTTCTATTCGCATCGGGGGATTGATTTTATTAGAATCTTTGGTGCTTTGTTTTATAATATCCGGTCTTTTAGATTACGTGCTCAAGGTGCGAGTACAATTACTCAACAACTTGCCCGGACAATGTTTCTTAGCTATGAAAAAAGTTTGTCGCGCAAGTTTCGAGAAATTCTTTTAGCCTTGGAGCTGGAAAAGAATTATACTAAAGATGAGATCTTAGAATTATATCTAAACCTTGTTTATTTTGGTAATGGATTTTATGGAGTTGAAGCGGCATCTCGAGGATATTTTAATAAGTCGGTTAAAGAGCTTACTTTAGCTCAATGTGCTTTACTTGCCGCACTGCCTAAGGCACCTAATTTTTATTCGCCGTATAGTAATCCTGATGCTGCTTTGAAGCGGCGCAATCTTTTTTTAAAAATGCTTTATAAACACCGGCGGATTACTAAAGAAGAACTTGATAATGCATTAAAAGAGCCCTTAGGAGTTGTGCCCAAAAAAGGCCCGCGTAATTTAGCTCCGTATTTTGTTGAAGAGATTCGTCGATATTTAGTTAACAAATACGGCGAAGATTTTGTTTATAGTTCAGGAGCCACTGTCCATTCGACATTAGACCTAACAATTCAAAAAGTTGCCAATCAAGTAGTAGACAGTATTATAAACCAAATTGAAGTTAATTATCAACTTCCACACCGTAAAGAACAATTTGACATTTTAGTAAAGCGCGATTCAACTCTTAAACCTTCGTATCTCCAAGGGGCATTAGTAGCAATTGATCCTAATACTGGATTTATTAAAGCAATGGTCGGTGGCCGAGATTTTACCCATAGTCAATTTAATCGGGTAACTCAAGCTAAAAGACAAGCCGGTTCAGCATTTAAGCCTTTTGTTTATGCGGTAGCATTAGAAAACGGTTTTACCCCGGCAAGTCTTGGTGAAGATTTGCCGATTAGTATTAGTATTCCTGGTGTTGGTGTGTATGCGCCAGAAAATTTTGACCGGACTTATTTGGGAAACATTACATTACGTCGTGCCTTAGCATTATCAAGAAATGTTGTCGCTGTGCGGTTAATAACTGATGTTTCGCCAGAAGCAGTTGTTCAGTGCGCACATTCTTTAGGAATAAAAAGTCCTCTTAAGCCCTACTATTCTTTAGCTTTAGGTTCCAGTGAAGTTTCCTTGCTTGAAATGACCCAAGCATTTTGTGGATTTGCTAATGGTGGAGCAAAAGTTACTCCAATATACTTCACTAAAATAGTTGATGCGAATGGTAAGATATTAGAAGAACATCGCCCTACAGTTGAAGGTGTTTTGGATAAAAAGATCTCTTATCTTTTAACAAATATGTTAAAAAGTGTCATTAACGAAGGAACCGGTGCGATAATCAGAAGGCTTGGTTTTTATTATCCAGCCGCTGGTAAAACTGGGACAACTGATGATTTTACCGATGCCTGGTTTATCGGTTATACTCCAGATTTAACTTGTGGGGTTTGGGTTGGCTATGACGAGAAAAAAACAATTTTTCACAACGCCACCGGAGGAGCTATTGCAGCACCGATTTGGGCTGCTTTTATGAACGGAATTGCGCAACATCTTTCCGGAGCCGATTTTCCGGAGCCCGAAGGTATTGTGCACCTTGAGATATGTACTTTTACAGGTAAGCTTAAAAATCCTCATTGCCCCAAAACTCGCGATGAAGTTTTTATAACAGGCACCGAACCCCATGAAGTATGTTCATTTCATAGACCGGGAATCTTTTCGCCGCCGAGCGATGAAGAAAGATACTTTGGCGACTTTTAAAGTTCCAGAAATTTATTTGTTATTCAAAATATTGTATCAGCATTATGGTCCACAGCATTGGTGGCCTGCAGAAAATGAGCTTGAAGTCGTTGTAGGTGCAATATTGACTCAGAATACCAATTGGCAAAATGTAACCAAAGCGCTTTTTAATTTAAAAAAGGCGGGATTGCTTTCGGTTACAAAATTAAAGACCATTTCATTTCGTATGCTGGAGAATTACATTAAACCAGCGGGTTTTTTTAGAGTGAAAGCAAAAAGACTAAAAGCAGTAATTGATTATCTTGCCCAAAGTTCCGGAGGAAACTTCAAACTTCTAAAAAAGAAACCATTACAAATTTTACGAAAAGAATTACTTGGGATATATGGGGTTGGTGAAGAAACTGCTGATTCGATATTACTTTATGCACTAAATAAACCAGTTTTTGTAGTGGACGCTTACACTCGTCGAATACTTTTACGCCATTCCTTAATTAAAGAAAATTGGCGATATTCGCAAGTTCAAAAGTTATTTATGGAGAATTTGCCGGTTTCCACAAAAATATATAATGAGTATCATGCATTACTTGTTAAGGTTGGGAAAGAATATTGTCGTAAATTACCACGGTGCAAGAATTGTCCGGTGCAAATTTTAGATAAACTTAAGACCGAGCCGGATTTTTTAAAAATAAAATAAGGATAATGTTATTTGTTTATTTTTTAATTATTAATTTATCAGTGCCCCAAGAGAGTACTTATAAGATTGTAAACTATCATGCTCGAAAGATAATTTATTATCCCCGGCAAGAAAAAGTTATTCTTTTGGATTCAGCTACGGTCAAGTATGGTGAGCTAAAAGTCATTGCTGATTCTATTGAATATGATATCAGCAAGAAAACTTTAAGTGCTTTTAAAAATGTCTACTTCACGACTGCCACAGAAATTATTCAAGGGCAGGCGTTATTTTATAATATCACCACTAAAAAAGGGTATATGGTTAATGCGCAAACAAAACTTGAGAACGGATTTGTTTATGGTGAAAATGCCTGGTTAGTTAAAACAAAAACCCTTCATATTCGAAATGGTTATTACACCACATGCGAACATAATCCGCCGCATTATTATTTTTATAGTCCTAAGTCTAAAGTGCTTATTGATAATACTGCGTTTGCGGAACCGGTGA
>JANXBB010000223.1 GCA_025061975.1 Caldifarciminota bacterium
TATGGTTCAGATTGGTTATTAGGTGGCTATCCGGCACGTGAAGTAATTACCCGACAAATTACTAAATTCAAAACTATTCCTATGTGGTATAATTATATTTTCAGCGGTTTACCTACAGTTGCTGGTCCGTATGGCGATGTAGCTTCTCTATATCCATTTATTCGTTTGATTATTCCAACCCACATATTTTGGACTTACCTGTTCGTTATAGGAATAATGATCGCCGGTATCGGAATGTATTTATTCTTAAAATCATTAGAAATTTCAAATCTGATAGCGTTACTGGGAGCGATTACGTATATGTTTTGTGGAAATTTAGTTTCAACTACATATGCGGGTCATGAAGGCCGAATGTTAGCAATAGCACTATTTCCGTTAGCATTTTTTTTCTGGAATAAAGGAATTTCAACAAAAAGTTTTCGCTGGTTTGTTTTTGCCGGGGCAACAGCTGGTTTTAGTATGACTCATGCGCACTTTCAACTTACATATTATGGATTGTGGGTTGCATTTGCTTATTTCGTTGTACGATTTGTGTTAAATTGGAAAACTAATGCTCCATCAGATAGACTAAAACTTATTGTATATTTAGGAATAAGTGTTTTAGTGGCTCTGGGGATTCTGGCGGTAAATTATTTACCACTTTTAGCTAATTTAAAATATGGAGCCCGAGGTGAAATACGGGGTTATGAATTTGCATCATCGTGGTCGCTACCAATAACAGAGCTTTTCGATTTAATTAATCCTTATTTTAGCGGGATATTAGAAAATTATTGGGGTGAAAATCCGTTTAAACTTCATACAGAATATTTCGGTATTGTTTTTCTTCTGCTTGCAATTCTAGGAGTGATGATTAAATTTAGAGATTACAAAGTTAGTTTCTTTTTCGTAACCGGGATAGTAGCTACTCTGATTGCTCTAGGTGGTTATACACCATTTTTTAAACTAATCTATTACATTTTGCCGGGCATAAGACGTTTCCGCGGGCCTTCAATGGCATTTTATCTCGTGACATTTTCAGCAGTTGTATTAGGTGCCATAGGATTGCAATATTTGTTAACATCGCACCAAGATAAAAAGCTCCTTACGCTATTGAGCAAGAAAATAAAGCGCTTTGCATTTACCGTAATTATTGGTTTTGTTAGCCTAATTTTACTTTGGATTATTGCGAAAGGACAGATTTTATCTAGCATTAAAGATACAAATAAGCTTCAGGCGTTTAATCATAATCTTCCTATTCTTTGGCAAGGCATAGCGATTTCTGGATTTTTAATTTTAATTACGGTAATCGTAATATATTATTTGTTCCAGCAAAAAATTAGTCATAATACATTTTTAATAATAACAATTTTAATAATTTTATTTGATCTGTGGCGTATTGACCGAAAATTTTTAAAATCAGTTGATCATCCCGATATCTATTATAGTCCTGATGAAGTGGTGCGATATTTAAAAAATGATACTACTTTGTATCGCGTACATCCTCTTTATTACGATCGTTCAAACGATGGAATTTTTGATTTACATAACATCCAAAATGCCGGTGGGTATTGCCCTAATCCATTGCAGACATATCAGGATTTTATTGGTGCCGAAAGAACCGTTATGTATTCAGCGCCTAATTTAATGCATCAAAATTTCTTAAATCTTTTAAATATTAAATATATAATAAGCACGCCATTACCTGATGATATATCAAGATATGATTTTCAGACGCAACAAATAATTACCGAGCTTAAAAACTTTACAAATCGTCATGAATTTGAATTAGTTTATGCAGGACGGAAAAGTGTAATCTATAAAAACAACAAAGTGTTGCCACGAGCTTTTGTGGTTCCTAATTATATAGTAATTACTAATAAAGAGCAGATTTTCGAATTACTAAAAGACACAAATTTTGATCCGTCGCGAACTGTCATTTTATCCGATTCAATATCTCAGGTTAATACACCATCAGATAACTTTTATGGAGTTGCAAAGATTATTAAATATAGTCCTAATCAGATAATATTAGAGGCTGAATTAAATAGTTCAGGTTTTTTAGTATTAAGTGAAAATTACCATCCCGATTGGAAGTGTAAAATAGACGGGTTAGACACTAAGATTTATCGAGCCTATCATACTTTACGAGCAGTGTTTCTTAATTCCGGCAAGCATACGGTTGAATTTTATTACTCATCGAAGCTCTATAAACTGGGAGTTGCTATTTCGTCTATTACTTTCTTTTTTGTGTTTTTGTGTTTAATTTTTCCATTGCGCACAAGAAAAGTCAGATTCAAAAATTAGAGATTAATAATTTCTCCAGAAAATTCATTTAAATTAATTAGCGCAATGGAAGGTTTATAAAAAAGCCAGCCACATGCTTCACCGGGATTGACAATTAACTGGTTATTTCTCATAGATATTTCTGGGGTATGTGTATGTCCATATAAATAAATATCACACGGTTGGTCGATACGAATCGGTTTATGAGTTATTATAAGTTTACGATTATTTATAGTTAAAGTATAAGGTGGATGATAAATAGAAAAATTAAGCTCGAAAGCTGTTTTAAGTAAATATTCCACCTCTCCATCACAATTACCCAAGACTCCTATTAAAGGACAATTAAGATCTTTAAACATTCGCAATGTAAATGGTGCTACATAGTCACCGCAATGGATAACTAACTTGACTTGATTTTGGTTAAATATGGTGATTGCTTTTGTAACAGTTGTAAGATTGTCGTGAGTATCAGAAATTACACCTATTACATAATCATTCATGACTCAAGTAATCTACGGAGCGGAGCAAGTTTTTTTAATCGGACAGGATGTTGAAGTTTTTTTAAAGCCTTGGCCTCAATCTGGCGAACACGTTCACGAGTGATATTAAAGATTTGCCCGACGTCTTCCAATGTGCGTGGATTCCCATCACCCAGGCCAAATCGTAGTTTTAGTACTTTTGCTTCGCGTTTATTAAGAGTGCTTAAAACTTCTTCTAATTTTTCACGTAACATTGAAATTGCGGCGTCGTGTGCAGGGGATGTTGTTTTTTCGTCATAGATGAAGTCCCCGATGAAACTAGATTCTTCATCGTCAATTGGTTTATCTAGCGAAACACCATGTTGTGAGATTTTAGCCAGCGCTTCAATTTTTTCCTTAGGTGTACCCAGGCGTTGTGCTAATTCTGCCATTGTAGGATCC
>JANXBB010000117.1 GCA_025061975.1 Caldifarciminota bacterium
ACGACTCTCGGTAATCGCTTTGAGATATAATTTCATCTCGTCAAAATTATAAGCTATTGTTGTTGGATCTTCTTGGGTTTTTTTATATAGGGTCCTAAAGAATCGTTCATGCTTCTTTTCTTCTTTTGCTAAAAAAACAAAAAGATTCTTTAACGGTTTTGCCGAAGTACTCTTACTTAATTCTTGATAAAACTGTGCACCATTTCTTTCTAAACTTACCGCTAACTCAATCAACTCAACTGGCGAATAAAATATCGGCATAGAAAAATTTTAACATATTATTATAATATGTCAAGCCTTTATAAAACTCAATCGAGTCAAAATATGCTAAATTATTTAAATAAGAAACTTTCCATTACGATAAATAACTTTGCCATCAGCCAAAACTTCTGAATCTTTTCGTAAGTCGCAGATCATATCCCAATGAAGGCTCGATTTATTCTTGCCCCCGGTTTCAGGATAACATGAACCTAATGCAATATGAATTGTGCCGCCAATTTTCTCATCAAAAAGGATATTTTTAATAAATTTTTTAATGCCGTAGTTGGTCCCAAAAGAAAACTCTCCGATACGCTTCGCCCCAGAATCAATATTAATCATTGACCGCAGATAATCTTCACCTTTCTCCGCTTTAGCTTCCACCACTATTCCTTTCTTAAATCGTAACTGAACGCCGCTTACCTCGCGGCCTTGATACACACAAGGATAAGAATAAGTAATCACACCGTCAGCCGAGTCTTCGATTGGTGCAGTAAACACTTCACCATCGGGAAAATTCTCGTGCCCTTCGCAGCTAATCCATTTACGCCCCTTAACTGATAAAGTTAAGTCGGTTCCTTCAGCCTTAATGGTAATTTTATCAACTTTCGATAAAATTTTACTGATTCGTTGCTGTTCCTTAGCCAATTCTTGCCATTTTTTTATCGGATCTTTATCGTTTAAAAATCCTGCTTCGAAGATAAACTCACTAAATTCTTCAAGAGACATCTCGGCATCTTGGGCTTGAGCATTATCTGGATAAGCAGTTAGTGACCAACGCATTTCACCCTTAGCAGCTCGTTGTAAGCGACGTTCTAAAAGTTTTCCGGTAGCTTTGCGGCGGAGACTTAATTTTTGGGGATCGACGTTTGACAGTGACTTACGATTAAACTCAGCAATAATAAATAAATATTTATCAATTTTCTCAATTTCGTATCGTTCGATAGGCGAAAGATAATTTAGTTGTTCTTCGGTAGCATATTTAAAGAAAATTTCACTTAGCCCTTCTCCAATATAAGTAACATAAGGATGAGCACCATTTTGAAGTGCTAATCGATAAACTTCTTTGATTAAAGGATCCGCAAGATAACTTGATTTAATTTGCATCAAATCGTTCTTTTTAACGCCTAGAGAGTAATTAACTAATACTTCAGCCCATTTAGTAATTCTGACATCAGTCATTTTGTCCTCCTTTATGTTCTTTGTTTATAAAATTTTATTATATTGTTTTTCTTACCAAAATCAACAAGAATTTATGTTAACAACAATACCGCTCTATAAATGAAAAATTGATTAAACAATTGATAGTTTTATTGTATCGGAAAAATTACACGCGATTCTGATTACAGTTTTAAGTATATTGGTCCTTTATTAAATGGTTTTCAATTTAATGCTAAATCTAGTAGTTGCTAACCGCTTAAACGATCGTTTAATTAGCGTAAAATAAACCGAACAATATCTTCTGTTAGTTTCTCGCCGATAAGTTCTAATGCTTCATTTAAAATTTAACCGCTAAGATGGATTTTTGAGATCACTTAATTTGCCTTAAAGAAAAACTGCAAAATGTCGCGTTTAAGGTCCCGAGGACCGTACCAGGGATACTATTATATAGAGTCTATGCTGTTAATTTTTAAAAAACTTTTAGCAATTTTTTACTCTCGTAAAAAAATAACATAAGCTTTTGCATACATATTATATAGATGCCGAAAAGGAGGATTTAGTAAAAAATAAATAATTTTTCTAAAATAATTTTAAAAGAGCACAAAACTTATATTTTTCTTGACATTAACTAATTTGTAAGCATAATTAAATATAAAACAACATATGAAAATACTTGTAACTGCAGCACTGCCGTATGCGAATGGTGAAATTCATTTGGGCCATTTAGCCGGTGCATATCTCCCCGCTGATATTTATGTGCGATATCTCCGATTAAAACAACAAGATGTAATATTTATCTGCGGTTCTGATGAACACGGTGTTCCAATTACTATTGCCGCTGAACAACAAAAGGTGAGCCCCCAAACGATAGTTGACCGCTATCATAAAAGTATTAAGGAATCATTCAAAAAGTTTGGTTGTAGTTTTGATAATTACTCTCGCACCTCACTCCCTTTGCATCATAAAACCGCACAGGAGTTTTTCTTAAAAATCTACACCCGAGGTTATGTCTATCCTAAAACGATATCGCAATTTTATTGCCCAGAGTGTAAAATGTTTTTAGCTGATCGTTATGTAATTGGCCGTTGTCCTTATTGTGAAAACGATAAAGCGCGCGGTGATCAATGTGAACTTTGCGGCCGCTGGCTTGAACCGTTTAATTTAATTGAACCTAAATGTCGCACTTGTGGAAGTACCCCTCACGAGCGACAAACAACTCACTATTTTTTTAAGCTTAGTGAGTTTGAAAATGCACTTAAAACCTGGATTAAAGAAAAGTCCCATTGGAAAGATAACGTTAAAAAGTTTTGCGAAGGATGGTTTGCCCAAGGGTTAGAAGACCGAGCGATCACGCGGGATTTAACTTGGGGAGTAAAGGTTCCATTACCTGAAGCTCAGGACAAAGTTTTATATGTCTGGTTTGATGCCCCGATTGGTTATATCTCATCGACTAAAGAATGGGCGGAAAAAAAAGGTAAACCTGATTTATGGAAAGATTACTGGTTGGATCCTAAAACTAAACTTGTGCATTTTATTGGTAAAGACAATATCGTATTTCATGCAATTGTTTGGCCGGCAATGCTTATGGCGCATGGCGATTATGTGCTCCCTTCAGAAATTCCGGCGAACGAATTTTTAAATTTGGAAGGCAGAAAACTTTCCACATCGGAAAATTGGGCAGTTTGGCTTCCGGAATATCTCAATGACTTTGAACCCGATCCTTTAAGATACGCCCTGGGCATTAATCTTCCGGAAAATCGTGATGTTGATTTTACCTGGCGCGATTTTCTTGCACGCAATAATAATGAATTAGCTGACATTCTGGGAAATTTTATTAACCGGGTGTTAGTTTTTACTCATAAAAATTTTAACGGCATAATTCCAAAGCCGGCGATCCTCGTAAATGAAGATCTTGAAGTTATCAAAAAAATTGAAGAAATCGCCCAAGAAAGTGGAGAATTAATTGAAAAATTCCAATTAAAAGATGCTCTAAAAACTTTAATGACTCTCCCGGCATTAGGTAATCGTTATTTTGATTATCAAGCACCCTGGACGACACTCAAAACTAACCGAACACGCTGTCAGACAACAATTAATGTCTGCTTGAAACTTGTTGCATCTTTAGGAATACTTCTAGAACCGTTTTTGCCATTTACTGCACAGCGTATTGCAAACATGGTTAAATTGAGATCAAAAACCTGGGACAGTGCGCCAAATCCGGAATTTGGACCTGATTTAGGCGAAGTAACTGTTCTCTTCAGAAAAATTGACGAAAAAATAATTGAAGTACAACTTAAAAAATTAGGTAGTAAAAAGCAAACCCAACCTAAGGAGAATAAAATGGAAGTAACATTAGATGAATTCAAAAGAATTGAGCTAAAAGTAGCCAAAGTAATATCTGCACAGCGAGTTTTAGGAACTGATAAACTGGTTCAGTTAGAAATTGATTTAGGAACGGAAACCCGTCAAATCGTTGCAGGAATTGGTCATGTCTATCCACCGGAGTCCTTGATTGGCAAAAATATTGTTGTAGTTAGTAATTTACAAAAAGCTAAAATAAGAGGCATTGAATCCTATGGCATGCTCCTTGCTGCAGTATCGGATTCTGATATTGCTCTTATTACGACCGACAAAGAAATAAAACCCGGAAGTTTGGTCTCGTAATATTTTTAAACACCATTTATTAATATTCACGATTCAGAATATTTTAACGTAATGGAATTGTTTGACTCTCATTGTCATTTAACCGATCCCGCCTACAAAAATCGCCACGAAGAAATTATCACTCGTGCTCAAGCAAATAATGTTAAGTATTTTTTAACAGTTGGACTTAATGTTACAGATTCTAAATTAGCAGTAAAAACTGCTGAGAATTTTTCCGGTGTATTTTGCAGTATTGGTATTCATCCTCATGATACCGATAATGCTACAGAAAATGATATTAAGGAACTCGAAAAGCTTGCTTGTCATAAAAAAGTAAAAGCAATCGGTGAGACCGGCTTAGATTTTTATCGGAATTATTCAACGCATCAAAATCAAGAAAAGTTTTTTAATTTACAGATTGAATTAGCAAAGCAACTGGATTTACCTCTTGTAATCCATATTCGCAATGCTTACCTTGAAGCAAAATCTATTCTTTTAAAACATCAATATTTTCGAGGAGTAATTCATTGCTATTCCGGTGACGAATCATTTGCTCATTGGGCGATTAGCCAAGGATTTTTTATTTCTTTTACCGGGGTCATTACATATCATAATTTTCGCTCCCAAAACTTAATAAAAAAAATACCTAAAAATCATTTACTTATTGAAACCGATGCGCCATATTTGTCACCGGAACCAATGCGCGGTAAAGTTAATGAACCGGCGTTTATAAAATATACTGCTTATGCTTTAGCAAAAATAAAAGAAACTTCCTATGAAGATATTTGCTATTTTACTACTCAAAATGCTTTAATGCTATTTAACATTTCCTAATGTGCAATTGCCTTTAAAACCAAAAAAGAAATTAAGCCAGTTTTTTTTAACCTCAGAAAAGATCGCCCAAATTTTGGTGAAGGCACTTCAAATAAATTCTGAAGAAGAAGTTTTAGAAATCGGAGCAGGTACCGGCGTATTAACAAAATATTTATGCCAATATGCAAAACGCGTCTATGCAGTCGAAATTGATATTGATCTTGTTTGGTTCTTAGAAGACTTGACCCGACAGTTTAATAATTTAGTAGTTGTTAATGCTGACATTTTACAATTTAACTGGCAAAACTATCAAAATTTAAAGATAATCGGCAACCTCCCTTATCATTTGTCGTCAAAAATTCTTGCAACATTAATTGACAATATTAACTCCTGGCAGATGGCTGTTTTAACCCTCGATGAAAATGTCGCTTTAAAATTACTTAAAAAACCTGAAGAACCCCAAGGTTCAATTCTCACAGTATTGTTTAATCTCTACACTGAATGCAAAAAAATCCTAAGAATTTCCCCAAACAAATTTTATCCTTCTCCTAATGTTACCTCAATCGCATTACTCATCAAGAAACGATCACGACCATTATTTAATGACCTTAATTATCAGAAATTTGAACAAATTATTAGAACCGTTTTCCGACAGCCTCGAAAAACTATTGCTAATAATTTAACTATGTTTTTAAAACTTCCCAAGCATTTACTAACCTCATTTACTGTTATTAATTTATCACGTCGTGCTGAAGATTTAACGCTTGATGAATTTTACAAGTTAGCAAAATATATTTTACAAATTATCAAACTGTGAATATATCACATCAATTGCTCGGTGAAAGTCTAGCACTTATAAGTGCAATTCTTTGGGCCGGAGCGATAATACTTTTTCGAAAAAGCACTTTAACCGTTCATCCGATAGCACTTAATCTGTTCAAAAATGTTTTTGCTATTTTAATGATTTTACTAACTATTTTAGTTCGGGGAGAAAAACTTTTTATTGATTTACCATTTAATTATTATCTATCATTCATTTTAAGTGGCGTCTTAGGAATGGCGATTGCTGATACACTACTATTTACAAGTCTTAATCAAATTGGTGCTAGCCTTCATGCAATAGTTGCTTGCTCTTATAGCCCGATTGTTATCTTACTATCAGTGATTTGTCTTAAGGAACAGTTATCAATTTTAGAAATTTTCGGAATTGTTTTAATAACTCTCGCCATTTTGTTAACTGCGAATCCGAAATTTCAACCAAATATTAAACCTTCACAGCTTATTGTTGGAGTGATCTTAGGAATTTTGGCAAATTTATTTACCGGACTGGGAATTATATTAATTAAACCTAAATTAAACTCGGTACCGTTAATGTGGGCAACTGAAGTCCGATTAATTAGTGGCACTGTGATACTTTTCTTGTTTGTGTTATTATTTCCTAATCGGAGTAGAATATTTCTATCAATTTTTAATCCCCAAGGAATTCTTTACAGAATATCGGGTAGTTTATTGGGAACTTATTTAGCATTAGTATGTTGGCTCGGTGCAATGAAATTTTCTAAAGCATCTTTAGCCGCAGTTCTAAGCCAATCATCAAGTATTTTTATTTTTTTGTTTGCTTATTTTTTTCTTAAAGAAAAACTCAGCCGCATAAAAATTGTAGCTTTAGCTGTTGCCGCTATGGGTGTTTTCTTGGTATTTACAAAATCATTCTAGAAATTTTACCTTGTTTATAGTAATTTGCAAAAATATGTGCTATCCGCAGAGGTTCAGGAATACGATAGCGTGTAATAGTCTTTACAACAATTTCTCTGGTACGCTCAAGACTTATTTTATGCCCCGGTGAAACAAATATCGGTTTTACTCCAGACCGAGATCTTAAAACAATACCAATTTTTTCCCCTCGATAATACAAATAAGAAAAACTTCCCCGGGTATTGGTAGGTTTCTTAAAAGTCCCACACAATTTATTTTTAGCAACCCCTACTGTTGGTATATCTAACTCAACACCAACAGCACATGCAAGCCCAGCTTTCCGGGGATGAGCAATTCCTTGCCCATCACAAAATAAAATGTCAGGTTTGACTTTCAATTTGTAAAAACTTTTAATAATCGCCTTTTCTTCACGAAATGATAGAAAAGTAGGTATATAAGGAAAAGTAACTAACTCCTTAGCCAATGCAAAATCGATAACGGAAAAATCATCGATTTTCATAACAACAATGCACGCATAAACATATTTCTCGTCAAAACTGCAATCTGCACCGGCAACAACTTTTACTTCTTCTAATAAATCAGCAATAATGATCCTACTACTAATCTCGCTCTGCTTTTTAATAAAAAATTCGAGATCCACTGAAATTAAATGTGATTATTCAACAGTAACACTTTTTGCAAGATGCCTAGGCTTATCGACGTCGCATCCCCGCTTGACAGCAATATAATACGCAAGAAGTTGTAGAGGTATCACATTAAGCAAGGGCGTAAGAATATCTTTAGTTTTGGGGACATAAATTACCTCATCAGCTAAGCGACAAATCCCGGTGTTTCCTTCGGTAGCAATTATTATTGTGTTGCCGCCTCGGCTTTTTACTTCTTCAATATTGTTTAGCACTTTTTCGTATATTATATCATCTGTATCTGTAGCAATTACAACCACAGGCATGTTTTTATCAATCAATGCAATTGGCCCATGTTTCATTTCTGCCGCTGGATAGCCTTCAGCATGTATATAGGAAATTTCTTTAAGTTTAAGGGCACCTTCTAATGCTACTGGAAAATTAATTCCTCGTCCTAAATACAAAAAGTTATTAAAGGTGTGGTATTTTTCAGCAATTCGTTTAATCTCGTCTTTTTTACGCAGAATCAATTCTATTTGTGTCGGGATTCTAAGTAGAGCTGAAACTATTTCATGTCGAACAGTGTCATGGAGAATATTTCTTCGCTGGGCTAAAAATAAACTTAGAAGAGTCAACACAGCGACTTGTGAAGTAAAAGCTTTAGTTGATGCTACCCCAATTTCAGAGCCACAATGTAAATAAATTCCAGCATGGGTTTCACGAGCAATTGTTGAACCTACAACATTAACTATCCCAAAAACTGGAATACCCATTTCTTTAGCTTTTCTTAAAACTGCCAGAGTATCAGCAGTTTCCCCGGATTGGCTGATCACAAAAACCGCCATATTCGGTAATTTAATCATTGTCCGATACCTAAGTTCAGAAGCATATTCAACCTCGGTGGGAACTCGGGCTAACGATTCTAATAAATATTCACCTACTAACCCCGCATGCCAGGATGTTCCACATGCTGAGATTACTATTCGATCAACATTGACCAGATAATCCTTCGCTTTAATTTTCTTATCGTCTATAATAATTTCAGTTTCCAACCCCCCTAAACGAACTTGATTGTTGTCTTTTAAAATCCGCCCCCTTAATGTGTTAGTAATAGTCTCGGGTTGCTCAAAAATTTCTTTTAGCATAAAATGAGGATAGCCGCCTTTCTCAATTTCAGCCAAATCCATAAGAACCTCTTCTGTATCTTTAATAATTGTTTCATTTTTAGAGTTTGTAATAAAATAGTTGCCCTTTTCTATAACCACTATTTCGTCGTCCGAAAGATACGTGACTTTTCTTGTCCAATCAATTATTGCCGTAGCATCTGATGCAACAATAAATTCTCCGCCAGTACCGATTCCTAAAATTAATGGGCTACCTCTTCGCGCTACAAAAATTTTATTGGGTTCATAAGTAGTAATAATGGCTAAACCATAAGTACCTTCTAAAAGAGGCAGTGCATGCTGAACAGCGGCTAAAAAATTTCCGTGATAGTATTCTTCGATTAAATGAGGAATAACTTCAGTATCAGTATCGGATATAAATTGATGCCCTCGACTCGAAAGCCATTGCCGTAAAGTATGATAGTTTTCAATGATTCCGTTATGCACAACCGCAATGTTTTTTTTACAATCAAATTGTGGATGAGCATTTATTTCGTTAGGTACACCATGAGTTGCCCATCGTGTATGCCCAATGCCTATGTTTCCTGCTAGTGGATCTCTAGCAAGCATTTCCTTAAGCTTATGAAGTCTACCTTCAATTTTTTTATATTCGAGTTTTCCGTTACAAACTACACAAATTCCGCAAGAATCATAACCACGATATTCTAGTCGTTCGAGTCCCCTTAAAATTACTTCATTAATATTTCGCTCGCCTAGATATCCAATAATACCGCACATAAATTACCTCTTAATCAAATTAATTGTCTCATTAATTATCTTTTTGGTTAATTTCTTGCTTTTGCTCTCCGCGATAATTCTTAACACCGGTTCAGTATTAGATTTGCGCACTAAAATCCAATAATCCTTACTGATAATTTTAACCCCATCTAAAATATCTAAATTAATTTCGTGAATTTTGCCAAATTTTCTTTTGAGTAATATTTGCCAATTTTTCTTATAAGAATGAATTATTTGTTTCTCAATATAATATTGTGGGAGCATCTTTCTTATTTCGGAAAGGGGCTTCTCTTCTCGAGAAATGAGAGAAATAACGATTAATGCTGCTATTATACCATCGCGCGCTTTATTTATATCTGCTAAAATTAACCCGCCATTCCCTTCGCCACCAACCAAGGCCCCTATTTCTTCCATTTTCTTCACTACATTAGCTTCGCCGATTTTGGTTCGGTAAACAGGAAACCGGAATTTAACGCTTAACTCGTCAACAGCCGCCGATGTAGCGTAATTTACTACTACTGGACTGTACCATTGAGGAAAAAGAAATAGAATCGCTAACAGCAATGTATATTCTTCTGATAAAGGTTGCGCTTTATCATCAACAAAAGCTACCCGATCGCCATCTGGATCAAAAGCTATTCCTAAATCAAGTTTTTTCCCTCTGACAAGTTTTGAAAGTACCTTAAGATTTTCTGGAGTTGGTTCGGGAGCTCGGTAGAACCCATAACTTAGCCGATTTAAAGAAAACACTTCGCCTCCAAGCATTTTTATTAATTTTTGAATAACAAATTCTACAGAACCATTATTGCAATCGATCCCAATTCTTAGAGGTCGAATCTTTATGTCTTTAAAATATCTAGAAGAAATAATTGTTTGCAAATATTCATCCACTGCTTTTTCATTAAAAAGAGTAAACTTTTTGGAAACACTCACAAGTTCATCAGAAGTTAAAGCTGTAGTTTGATTTTTCAAAAGACGTTTTCTTTTTATAATTTTTTTGAATTCAACTAGCTCGTTTTCAAAAAAAAATCGACCCTGATTCGAAATAAATTTCAAACCATTCCAGTTTTCTGGATTATGACTTGCGGTAATTTCTACCCCACAATCAGCTTTTAACTTCCTCGTCATCATTACTGTCATTGGTGTTGGCGCAATCCCAAGATCGTATATTTCGTATCCAAGTTTAGAAAATATAAAATAGACATCTTGAGCAATATAATAACTTGACGGACGGTTATCCCGACCGATTACAATTACCTTACCTTTTATAAATTCAGAAAACGCTTCGCAGTAATATTGAATAAGTTTTGGAGTCAAACCTTGATTAACAACACCTCGAAGTCCTGAAATACTGAAGATTGCAGAAGACATAAGAGATTTTAACCCAAAATTACTTATCGTCAAGATCCTTAATTTATTTTCTTCAAATATGACAAAATAAATAAAGTTCGATACATTTTTAACTAAATCCGAAATGACATCAAGTAAAAATCTGTTTGAACTACTTTCGCCAGTACATCATTAGGTACACACCAAGAATACAATAATTAACACCGCAGCCCAACGGATCAAATTACGTAATAAAGATATTCTCTATTGACATATAAAATAAATTTTTTTATACTTCAAAAACTATGGGTC
>JANXBB010000263.1 GCA_025061975.1 Caldifarciminota bacterium
ATATTGGTATTCAAGCCCTAAATTTGTTTTTACTAAATTTTGATCAATTGAGTATTCGCAATCCGCAGTAATTTGAACATTATAATTCGAAGTAGGAATCGTGTGTGAAATTCCCCAAATTACTTTAGGTATTATATAATCTTGGGTTGAATTGCTCCAAAAAACTGGTGATGTTGTGAAATTTTGGGCTTTCAGACCGAGTATTGTATAATCACCAATAGCCCCAATTGCACCAAAATCTAAGCCGGTGCCAATACCAGACCCGATTCCTAAGTATCGATAGATAAATTTTAAATTTACACCAATACAGATAGATTTGATAAGTCTACGAGCATAGTTTAGATATAAAATCCAATCAGATGCTGTTACAGTTCGTTCTAAATAGGGGCGATTATTATTGCTCGGCGGTAGTGTTGGATCGGGAACATTGGCGATTTTGATATCTGAAATCCAGTTATTAAAAAGAGCTACCCCTAATGAATTTTTATTTTTAGGATTAATATATGCAATAAAGCTATTTTTAACGATTCCACTTTGGTAGAAGTGCCCGTAACTTAAGTATAACCGGCACGTCGAAATCGTTACCGGAATTGCGGGATTATAGTAAATAGCTGTTGCATCATTTGCTGAGCTAGTTTGGGCATTTCCTAATGCTAATGCTCGAGCTGATACCGGTAGTTCTTCGAAATCACCTAAGAAAGATCGTACACCGAGAAGACTTATAAATACAATTAAATTTATCATGTTTTTTTGATTTTAATTGATAACTCTTTTTTAAAGTATCTTTTTTGCGCCGGGTAGGTGGGCAGTAATGTTATATTAATCGTATATTCCCCAACCGGAACAAATTGACCCGAGTTATCTCGTCCATCCCACGCAATAAGTGCTTCACCGGGTGGAAGATAATGGTCGATAATTAAGTTACGCACTAGACTATCTTTCTCGTTAGTAATGTTAATCTTTACTTCTGATAAATCCGTAAGGTATAAAGCAATTGTTGTTTGAGTCCTTATTGAATCTAGTTTATTGGGAAAACAACCAATAATGAAGCCGTCAGTTGAAAGCCAATAATATGCACCACCACTGTTATCAGTCACAAAAACCTGGCCAAATCGCTTCCAGATAAAAATTCCTCGGGGTTCGGAAAACTCAACTTTTCCACTACCTTCACGGCCTACTGAAATAATATATGCTAAATTACGGTCAAATTTATGAATCTCGTGATTAGTCATGTCTGTTACATAGATATTAGCGTAGCGGTCAATTGCGCAATACATAAATTGAGCTTCAAGAAGTCCAATAGCTCGGGCATCGGTCATCGCCAACAGCTGACCACTACGCGATAATTTAAGAATTCGTTTATAATTCTGATCAATAACTACAATAAAATCTTCTTTCCAATAATTATACGGGTCATCTTTATCAATAATTGCTATTGCTGTTGGTAAATCAAACTCTTTGCGCCATTCATAAAGTCGGTTACCTAGCGAATCATAAACTACAATTCGTGAGTTTTTTGAATCCACCACATAAAGATTATTGCTATAATCTAAAGCTACATCACTTGGACCATTAAACGAATCGTAAACTGCTGAGACATAAGAAAGTTCACGTCGTTGATATTTTAACCTTACTATGCGGTTATTTCCATAGTCAGCAACATAAACATCGCCTCGCGAATTTGCAGTAATTCCTCTGGGCATATAAAATTCCCCTTCACTGCCCCCTTTTCGACCATAAACTTTTAAGTTTGTAAGCCCTATATTATATAAGATCTGTCCAGTTCCCGAATTGACCGCGAAAAGTGTTAAAATATGATCATCGCTTGATGTGTTTGGATTATCCTCTTCAATCATTTTAGCCCCGGAAATTCCTTGGGGATTATCTAAGTTAAATTCGTCTCCTAAATAAAGATCGATGTAAAATTTTGATGCCCGATAAAATCCTAATGTGTGGCTAAATGGTGGCACAACAATTGTTGAACTTACTTCAGCAATCACCATATAAATAATTAATTGGTTAAGCATGTAATAAATATTATATTAATAATAATTCAACTAAGTGTCAAGGTGACAAACTCAAAGGATTATAAATATTACCTAAATCACATTCAATACGTCGCTTACATTATTTATTTTTTGCAAAATTGAGATTAAAACAATATTTCCGTGACGGAGCTATCTCTGATACGGTCCAGTGGATTTAACGAAATTTCAAGCCGTGCTTTTTGACCGGTAAATTTTTCGATTAATAACAATGAAGTTCGGTTTATTTAATTTAGTGTGGTTAGATAAATTAGTTTTGTTTGATGAAAACAAAGACATACTGGGTGTTCTAACCTAAATTTTTGGAGATAATCTAAGAGATTGAAATTCGCGATATATATTGAGTAAAACAGTTGATAATTAACGATAAAAAAGCGCTCTTTAAAACTAATAAATTATTTTCTTAGGGCATCAAAAATAACTATTTACATATTTCAGAAAATCTTTATAATATAGCAGAGAAGTATGATTCAGGTTTATACCGGTAATGGTAAAGGCAAGACAACAGCTGCTATTGGTCAGGCAATTCGAGCTTTGGGTCATGGTTATAAAGTTTTGATGATTCAATTTATGAAAGGTGATCCTAATTACGGTGAGGTAAAGTTTTTAAAAAAGTTAAAAAATTTTAAACTCGTGCAATCAGGGTTGCCCACTTTTGTTAAAAAGGGACATCCAAGTGATGAGGATCGAAAACTTGCTCAAGCCGGTATAAGTTTAGCAGAAAAATCGATTGCCTGTAAGAAATATCAAATGATAATTTTAGACGAGATAAATGTTGC
>JANXBB010000083.1 GCA_025061975.1 Caldifarciminota bacterium
TCCTATAATTACTGCTTGTGCATCTTTTAATGAAGCATTAACAAATTCGAACCCCATAAGTCTAAACAAATTTAATTTTCTGATGTTTGCAGAATTGTTCGGATAAGTGCCGCCCTTTTTTCATCACGTTCATATGGATTCATTACCTGATTATAAAACACTTGTAAATTTGCTGGTTTTAATAAAATCATAACTTTATTAATTGTTTCTAAAGAAACGTTACTTATTATTTGCAAAACAATGCCGAGCCTTACTGTAGCCAGGAGATTTAGTGCTTCGTCACTATTCAATAAACGTGCTGAATTTAAAATTGCATAGGCTCGATAAACTTTATCTTCGATTTCAGTTTTCATGTTTTTTAGTAAAAAATCTCGCGATCGTTGTTCATGGTTAATTAATTGCGTAGTTATATTTTTCATGCCTTGAATTATTTCTTGTTCTGATTGTCCTAAAGTAATGCTATTAGAAATTTGGAAAAAATATCCTTTGGTATCAGTTCCTTCACCATAAAGACCCCGAGTTAAATAATTAAGTTGCCATATGGAATTCAAAACTTGATTTATTTCTTTTGTTAATACCAAACCGGGAAGATGCGCCATTATTGATACCCGTAGACCTGTTCCAACATTAGTTGGGCATGCGGTTAAATATCCATACTGTGGAGAAAAAGCAAACCGTAATGTAGAGTCTAAGATATCATCTAACAAATTTAATTTAGAAAAACCGCTATCAAAATCAAAGCCTCCACAAATTACCTGAAATCTAAGATGATCTTCTTCGTTTACCATAATACTTATAGTTTCGTCGTTACTTATAAAAATTCCTGAAGTTGTCAGATGTTTATCTTTACCAATACGCGATTTAAATATTTTAAAAAAATCCGGAGAAATAAGATGTCGCTCTAGTAAGAATTCTCCTTGGAGCTCTGTAAAATCAGTAATTTTAATAAGCTTTACAATTTCTGTTGTTGTTGATTGCTGTATATATTCCAGCGCCAATTGGATCATTTCAAAAACTTCGCTAAGTTCTTCATCCGACGCCCATGCAGGAAAACGATATCCTGCGATGTTTCGTGCATATCTTAGGCGGCTAGAAATAATAATATCCGAAGCCGGAGCGTCAGCATGTAACCAATTAGGAATTGTTTTGCTGATCATTGTGAAAATGTCGGTTTTCATATGAAGAACTTATTCTAAACCTTGTTTTATTTTTCTTATTTGATCACGAATTGCTGCTGCTTTTTCGTACTCTTCGTTTTGGATAGCTTGGCGCATTTGTTTACTTAATTTCTTAATTATAAATCGCTCATAAATTACTTTTTTATCTGACGACGGCACTTTTCCTTTATGAGTGGTCTCTCCATGGATTTCTTTTATAATTGGCTCAAGTTGATTTTTAAAGCTTTCATAGCAGTGTTGACATCCTAGCCGCCCAGTAGCACGAAATTCAGCAAAACTAATTTTGCAAAAGTTACAAACAATTGTTTGATCACCGGAATTAATGATTTTCTTTAATTCTGCAAGTATTTGCATAGGGGTTAATTTTATTTTTTTTATTTCGCTGATTCCTTTTTTTATCGCGCATTCTTTACATAGCGCTAATTCTTGAACTTTACCATCTTTATCAATCGAACTTATGATAATGTGAACTTCTTGCTTGTGACAAATGCTGCATTCTTTCATAGTTTATTTCACAAAAATCAGTTGGCCGTTTTTCAAAAATAATTTTTGATGGGCATAATTTGCTAAATTCTGATTATGGGTAACAGTAATTATTGTAACTTTTTTTTCGCTATTAATTTTTTTAAATAATTCTAAAAGTATTTCAGTGTTATACGTATCTAAATTGCCGGTCGGCTCATCAGCTAATATAATTAATGGTTCAGTAACCAAAGCCCTTGCTAAAGCGATTTTTTGTCGCTCACCCCCTGAAAATTCTATAATCGGTGCCGACAATCGATCGCAAAAATTTACGTCGGCAAGTGCCTTTTCAGCAGCTTTAAATGCCTCACGTTTAGGTAAGCCTCGAATTAGCAACGGCAAAGCAACATTTTCAACAACGTTAAATTCGGGTAACAAATGATGAAATTGAAAGACGAACCCAATTAAGTGATTGCGAATTTCGCATGTTTTATCTGAATCCATGGCGTTAATGGTAATGTTATTAATCCTTACATAACCACTATCT
>JANXBB010000126.1 GCA_025061975.1 Caldifarciminota bacterium
TATCCAAGCATAAAACAAACTTTTAATAAAATTAGACAAAAGATAAGGAAATATATAAAAGCAAAAAAGAAACTGCTAATTCTTGGCGGCGAGCATACTATTACAGTACCAATAATTAAAGAACTTATCCAGTTTTATCCAAATTTGTTTATTATACAACTTGACGCACATTCTGATACACGGGATACATATTTAGGAGAAAAATTTTGTCATGCCACTGTAATTAAAAGAATAAGCGAAATGATACCAAGCGAAAGAATTATCCAGCTAGGTCTTCGATCGATAGCGAATCCTCCAGAAAATCATAATCAATTTTTATTTAAAGTCTTAGCTCCATTACAAGAAATAAAAAAAACAATTGGGCAAAATCCATGCTATTTAACACTTGATATCGATGTTTTAGATTGCGGACTTTTCCCGGCCGTACAAACGCCAGTTCCAAACGGTATAGACTACAATGAACTTTTTAGTGCCATTTATACACTGCAAACTTTTAATATTATAAGTTGTGATTTGGTTGAATACAGTCCGTTAGTAATGCCCCATTTAAATTATGCTTCGATCGTCGCTGAAATTGTTCGCGAATTATTATTAATGCTTTGCAAAAACCATTTTAACGAATAATGAGTTATAAATCATAAAATAAAAAAGGAGGTCAATATGTGTTGTGATGTATGCCCATATTACGAAGATTGCGAAGAAACCGGTAAAACTACTAATGAATGCTGCCCTGATTGCCCTGATTATGAAAATTGTGTAGGGAGCGAAGATATTGACGAAGATTGGGACGATTACAATTAACAAAAATTTAATAAATTACTGCAAACTTCATTAATAGCGAACGCCGCAATATCGGGTTGTAGATATACGCAAAATACAGACCGGATGAGATGTTTTTAGGTATCCATTCAACGGTATATTCACATAAATCAAATTTTTTAATGAGATTTCCGGTTAAATCAAAAATCTCTATTATGCTGTTTAATGGAACATTAGAAAAAATAATTTTGTTATGATAAGATTTAATAAATGGATTGGGATAAATAATTACATTTGATAATTCATTAATGGAATCTCGTGATAAATAGACTTCACATAACCCTTCTTTAGTTGCAATAATAACTCTGTGGCAATATTTATCATAAAATAACCACTGATAAAACTTATCATCGTTATCGTTATTAGGAATCAAACCGCTATTTGAGGAGGTATAATTTTTCCATTCGTTTTTATATATATTATAGTAGGATAAACCTTGAGACGTTAAGATCCACATCCCCCCATAAGGATCTGACCGTATTCTTTTTATCTGATCATTTATTAACGGCGAATTATTTCTGTTTAACATTACAAAACTATCTTTCTCTAAAATTGCCACCCCGGCATCAGTTCCACACCATATTTGGCCGTTTGCTGCTATTGCTACCGTATTAATTTCTTTATTTGTCGGAAGCCCCTTAGTGTAAATGTAATACGAATCGTCAGCCGGATTAGATAAAGTGTTATTATAGTTATACATAGCAAGCCCTCCAGAAAATCCCAACCATAAACGATTAGAAGAATCAAAAATTAATTCGTAACCGTATCGTTCGGGACGCGAAAGTCCTGGCATTGTAAAGTCATAATAATTGCCGTTACTGTAGGCAATTAAGGAATTCGCTTGATTGTGAAACCACACTACACCATTATTGTCGACCCCCAACGCTCCAACAACACCAACATAACCGTTCCATTGTCTAACATCAATCCAGTTTTTACTATGGGGATCGTAACAACTTACCCCACCATTAAGTATCCAATGTCCAAACCAAATACGATTACTTGGATCGATTACACCTACATAACTATTTGGAATACTATCCCACAAAATTTGCCAATTTCCATTCAAAGGCTTATAACTTATCGTACGATAGCTTACAGGATAATGAAGAGCATATAATGAACCCTGGTTATCTGCTAAAGCACAGGTAACAATATTGAACTCTATCCCATTTACTTTAAATTCTTGCCAACCTCCATTATAATAATATCGAAGGCCGCCTCCTCGAAAAACTTGTCCGCCAATACCCAGCCACAAACCATCTTTAACAAAAATAGAACGTGTATCCTCCGGATAAATTAATCGCAAGTTATTATTAAAACCCTCCCAAGTTCCTTGGATTGTTGCTAAGTAGAATCGATTGTCATAATAGTTGAAATCAAAAACTATCATTGGGGTAGGAAATGTTATAACCGAATAGAGTGAATTGCCGATTATTCGAGAAATCCCAAGTTCGGTAATAAAATATATTGTATCATTTACTAATTTAATTGCTTTTACTGAATCTCCTAAGGGATGTGGGTATGTATGAGCAATACTAAAATTATCGTTGATCTTAATCAATCCTGGTGTTACACCAACCCAAAGGCCCTCATGGTAGAATAACGAAAATATACTTGCTGAAAAATTAGCCGGTAACTGTATCGGAACAATGCTGTCGTCAATTAAACTATTGGTCTTTTTAGTAATTATTGCAAATAGACCCCGTTTGGTACCAACAAAAACTGTTTCTCCAACAATAGCTAAAGCATTGACAATATTACTTTCTCCGGTACCTAAAAGATGGTGGCCTAATAAACTTTCAAGCCCACGATCAAATACCGTAAGTCCTTTGTACGTGCCAAGCCATATATTATTATTAATATCAAACGCAATTCGATACACACGATTTGAAAGTAGTCCAGCTGTATTTGTAACAGTTTTAGTAAACTCTCTTGAAGTTAACGAAAAAGTTACTAACCCACCATTAGTCGCACAATATAAATAATTCGAATCGCCAACAATTTGGTAAATAAAATTCGTATTAGTGTATGTCTTCCAATTCTCAGCAAATGCCGAAAATGTAAGAATTCCCATATGTAATATAAGCAAAATATGTCTCGTTAAAATGCGCCTTCGCCTCTTAGCCATACTATTACTGTTTTTAGTAAGATAACTAAATCTAACCATAAACTCCAATTTCTTACATAAAACTCATCAAGCCGAATTCTTTCATCAAAACTTAAATTACTACGCCCGGATACCTGCCAAAGTCCGGTCATTCCAGGTTGAACTTTAAATATTAATCGCATAGTTTCTTCACGATGCGCAATTTCATCATAAAGATAAGGTCGTGGACCAACTAAACTCATTTCACCTTTTAAAACATTCCACAATTGCGGCAACTCATCAAGACTAGTTTTTCGTAAAAATTTTCCCAGCGGGGTTATTCGCGGATCGTTTTCAATTTTCAAAAATTTTTCCCACTTTGCTTTTAAAGTTTCAGAACGCTGTAATACTTCAGCTAATCTGCTATCGGCATCTTGATACATTGTCCGAAATTTATAACAAACAAATAACCTAAAGTTTTTCCCAACACGCTTTTGTTTAAACAATACCGGTCCGGGTGAGGATAGCTTTATAGCCAATGCAATAATTATATTTAACGGCATGCTTATTATAAGCCCAATTGTACTTACAATAATATCCAAAAGCCGCTTAAGTATTTGACTTTCCACTCGTAATAGATTATACCGGTACTTCATTAATATTAGATGTTCTAAAGGTAATAATTCTACATCGACCGCGCGTAATTGAGTATTAATTGGGATAATAAAAAAATTTTTCACAAGTCCTTGAGCTTTTTCGTAAATTTTTAAAATATCTTCTTGGGATAGTTGCTGAACATCGATTATGATGCTTGAAACTTTTAGTTGGGATAGTTTGTTATATAAATCAAACTCCTCCGCCCTATTAATAATTAGACATTCCTTTAGGTTATACCCAATGTTCGAATTTTTGCTTAAAATCAATTCGAGAGTGCGTTTGGTTTCTTCAGAACCAATAAAAAGTATATCTTCTTTCCAGATATTTAGCTTGAATAGAATTTTCTTTACGACATTTCGTATTAAGGGCAACAAAAAAATGTTTATTAAAAAAGCAATTATAACAATAATTCGGGAAATAACAAAACTTTTTGTTATATATAAAAATACCATTATTAATAATGTGGCAATAAAATTGCTTTTCCAGATAAGTTTTGTTTCAGTCCAAAAATCATATCGTTGATGATATAAACCTTCATAGGCAAAAACTACAAGAAACGGTATTAATAAATAATAACGCATAATAAATACTTTAAAAGGCAACGGCGTAGATAAAAGAGGAAAAATAAACGGAATTATCCTACTACGAAAAAAATAAGCAATAAGAAAACTACTAATGATTGCTAAAATATCAGTAAATAACAAAATTAAACCGGAAAATATACTGCGCAGTCGCATTCAAAATATAATAAATTATTTTAGAAAACTTTCAAGATGTATAATTATCGGCTTAGTGAAGTTAATAATTCGTTTTTGCTATTATAGATATTAACAACTAATTTTAAAGAGTTTATGGTATGAGAAGCACAGGCCATACAAGGATCATAAGCCCGATAAAACATTTCAATGGTATTTAATAAATTTTCATTTATTGGGGACTTGTTTTTTAGAATATCTTTTGCTGCATTTTTTATCGAAAGATTTAGTACTCCAGTATTATTAGTCGTGGCGACAATTAAATTAACCTTCTTTATAAGAAAATCCTCAGTTAACTCATAATGATGGATTAAAGTCCCACGAGCTGCTTCTACTACCCCTATTCCGGTTTGTTGAAACTGATAATCCATGTTTCTAATATCAGTATTAGTTATTTCCGGTAAGTTTACAAGTTCTATAAGACGTTCAGTAGCATATAAAAGTTCAATTAACCTTGCCCAATGGTATGCTAATGTATTATGTACTGGCTTGGCCTGAAATGTTTTATACATCAATTCGTATTCTTCTTGAGCTTTAGGAGTCGCCATCCCGTCAGCAGCATTAAGTCGTGCTAATGGCCCAACTCGATATAATCCTGAATCGGCACCATCTTTAAGGCCCTTAAAACCGATTTGTTTTAAGTAGGGAAGTTTTACATAAGACCACTCAAGGACTTCCTCGGCAATATAACTTAAATAATCTTTTGGATGAAATTTTAAAAATTCTTGACCTTGCGGATCGGTAACTCTTACCATTCCGTCATAAAAATTAACACGATTTTTTTCATCCACTAAGCCCATATTATATACTTTTAATGTATGAACTGGATCCATAATGAGACTTAAATAGCGCGGATCCTCAAGAACAAATTTATGAAACAAATCTAAGGTTTTTAACGCGAATTCGTAACAAGATTGAGCCATCTCAGAGATCGCATCACGCTCAGACGTAGTTAGACTTTTAGTGACGCCTCCGGGAATACCGCAAACCGGATGAGTAGGCTTCCCCCCTAAAATTTCTGTAATTTTTTGTCCATAGGCTCGATGTTTAATGACCTCGCTGGCAAGTTCGCTACCGACCTTTTCAATTACTCCTATTATATTTCGTTTTTCCTTCGGAGCATCCGGGCCGACGATAAAGTCCGGTCCGCCTAAAAAATAAAAATGCAGAATATGATCGTATATAATATAACCACAATAAATAAGTTCTCGGAGTTTTTTAGCAGTATCGGTCGGTTCCACACCAAATGCCATATCTAAAGCCTTGGTAGATGCAAAATGATGCGCTACCGGACAAACCCCGCAAATCCGCGAAGTAAGCTGGGGCATATCTTCAGCTTTACGCCCTTCGCAAAATTTCTCAAATCCTCGTAGCTCAGGAACTTGCAGATATGCTTCTTTTACATCACCCGATTCGTCTAAAAATATTTCAATCTTTCCATGACCTTCTAATCTAGTAATAGGATCGATTGTTATTTTTCTCATAGATGCTTTACTTTATTTTTTTATTAACAAGCGCTGTTGCTAAGCTGTACATATAAAAAGTACCAACCGGATCTTTTATTTTGTTAATTGTCTCTTCTAACTCTTTATCGGTCAGACGTGCTTCTTCAGGAACTTTCAAAATTGAACCAATAACACTAATCATTTTAGCTCCTTGATCAATAATTTCATCTGTTGGTCCCATGCAACCGGTGCATGGCCAGTTTCCGTTAATACAACGAGTTTCACAGCCCGCTCTGGTCACCGGCCCGAGGCATATAACCCCTTGCTCCAGAAAACATATTTTGGGATCAGCTTGAATTTCATATATTCGTCGGATTTCCGGCATAATTTTATGTTGGTTGGTATTTCGTGAGCAACTATCGCATAAACTTATATTAGGTGCAAGGATTGTTCCTTTTAATGGAAGAGCATTATTTTTTATAATTTCTATTGCGTTTATAATTAACGGCACTGGAGGGGGACAGCCTGGGATATAGTAATCTACCGTAACTACTTTATTAAGGGGCTTTACCTCCTTATAAAATTCGGGAAGTACAAGTTCACCGTCGGCTACCGTTAATTTAGTCTTGGGCATCTTTTTTTCTTGATTTTGAGTAGTTGCTGTGGTTAAATAAACAGTTTCTAAAATCTCGTCACGCTTAAAAAGATTTGCTAATCCCGGTATACAGCCATGAACTGCACATGAACCAAAAGCAATTAATATTTTAGATTTTTTTCGTAAGAGTTTAGCCAAATGCTCTTGCTCTGAGTTACGAACTGAGCCGTTAAAAAAGCACACATCAAGAAAATCATCCTCGTAGGTTTCAACATCGCAATATTTAGTATCTAATGCTACTGGCCAAAATTTAATTTCAGCAAAACTCAATAATTCAAGAATCTTTTCATTAATATCTAAAACTGCTATCTCACAACCGCCACATGATGCAGCCCAATAAAATCCCAATTTTATTTTAGTATTACTCATAAGATGTAATATTAT
>JANXBB010000150.1 GCA_025061975.1 Caldifarciminota bacterium
TAGAGTTCCCCAATATCCGCCAAGATTTTCTGGGCTTCTTATAGGAAAAGACAAAAGTGCAAATACAAAATACAATCCGGCCAGCCACAAAAAGATTTTTAGAAGATTTTCTTTAAAATAACGTACCCCTAAAATATTCAATGCCAACGAAGCTAAAACAATAATGACGAAATAGCCTCCAGCATTAATTAAATAAATAAGCCACCAGCTAAAATAACTATCAAGAAGCCCTAAGGCTTTTTTATTAAACAAATGGTACGCAAGAAAACTTCCCAATAGTAAAAAAGCAAAAGAAAAAAGTAGTGTTGCAGTAATTTTGGTTTTTAATCTTTTGCTATTTCTTGAGTGTCTCATAGTACAAAACCAATAAAAATTTTAGAAAAAAGTTTAATTACCGGTTCAATAAGGATGCTAAACAATGAAAATCCTAAAAGAGAGCTCAGCATAATTATACCAACAAGAATTAAAAGTCCATATTGTTCTAAATATAAATAGTATTGCGAACTTTTCTCCCCTAAAAGATAATAAACAATTTTAGAACCGTCAAGAGGTGGTATTGGTATTAGATTAAAAGTCCCTAAGATTATATTGTAATAGAAAAGCATTACAATTATTAATATCAAAAAATTTGCCGGAACGTAATACCGCAACAGCACACGCAGGCATAGTCCGAAAATCATCGCGCATAAAAAATTTGCTCCCGGACCGGCAAGACTCGAAATAAGAATATCGCGTCGGGGCACACGAAAATATATTGGATTTATTGGAACAGGTTTTGCCCAACCTACACGAAAAAGTAAAAGCGCAATTGTACCTATTAGATCTAAGTGGGCAAAAGGATTTAAAGTAAGCCGACCAAGGTTTTTTGCAGTTGGATCGCCCAGTTTATATGCGGCAAATGCATGGGCATATTCGTGAATTGTGACACAGAAAAGAATTGCCGGAGCTGAAATAATAATTGATGAAAAATCTCTGATCATCGCCCTAAAAGCTTGTTTAAATACCGCTCTTCATCTTTTGGGGTTTTTATTTTTCCATCAAGTTTATAGGCAAGAATTTTATTTAAAATTTTATGATAACTCGGGCCGGGAGCAATATTATATCTCTTAAGTGTCTGGCCGGTCGTATGAATTTTGGTATCCTTAAGCTTTGTAAGATAGTTAACAATTTTTTTGCGCACGCTTCCGTGAGTAATTTTCTTTAGGATATTTAGGGTATTAAGATGATAAGGTTTTAACAAAAAATATATCGTGCTTCGGCGTTTAATTTTTTTAAGTTTTCTTGTAAGTTCTGATGATTTCTGAAGTTCCCGGACGACTAAGATAAACTCTTTTTTTAGCGGATAATGTTTATAATGCTTATCTGCAAAAAAAGAAAAAAGATAGACAAGTTTTTCGTCATTAGAAAGTTTTGAGGCGTACAAAAAAAAATCTTGGGGAAGTTGTGTTTTGTAAAGTTTTTTTATAACTTTTCTTTCTTGAAGCTCGGCTAAAATTTTTAGGGCGTTTTTTTCCTTACAAATCATTTCTAACTCATAAAATACCCGTTCGCCACTAAGAAGAGTAAGATAACTTTTATGGATCGCATCCTGCATTAACTGCGCCGTGGTCTCTTCAAGCTTAAATCCTAACCGCGATGCAAATCGCAGGGCACGAAAAATCCGCGTGGGATCGTCAATAAAACTTTTGGGATGTAAAATTCTAATTAACTTATCTTTTATATCGGTCTGTCCTCCTAAAGGGTCAAGCACTTGGGCTTCGGTATTTTTAATAAACTCTTCAGTCAAAGGAATCGCCATAGCGTTAATCGTAAAATCGCGCCGTTTTAAGTCTTCTTCAATTGTCGCCGGAAAGACCTGGGGCAATACTGCAGGTTGAGGATAAATTTCTTTCCGCGTTTGAGCGATATCTACTCTAAAATCAGATAAACTTATCGTCATAGTCATAAATCGTGGATAAAAAATGGGCCGAGCTTTAAGCACGGAAGCTAACTCGTTTCCGATTTCTTGATAATAACCGGTAAGGGCGATATCTAAATCTTTAAAAATCTTAAAATTTTTTTCTTGAGCCATCAAAAAATCTCGAACCGGCCCACCAACAAGATAAGCTTTGATATTGTATTTTAGGGCAAGTTTATAGATTACATCCAAAATTTCTTGGACAATACTAATGTTTTTCTCCCCCAACAAAACCAAAACCTTTTTGGTTTTCTTCGCGTGCAAAAAGTTTTATTTTTCCAAATCGTTCTTCATATTTTTTGATATTGTCCTCTAAGGCATTCTTAAGAAGTAATGCATGCTGTGGGGTCATTAAAATCCGTGCAAAAACTTTAGCTTTGGGAAGTCCGGGAAGAATTCGCGCAAAATCAATGATAAATTCTGATGGTGAATGTGCAATTAACACAAAATTTGAAAATATTCCTTCGGCTTCTTTTTCGCCAATTTCAACATTTATCTGTTGAGGAGTCTTGACTTCGTCAGCCATGGTTGATACTCCTTTCTTTTTGTTTATTTTAATTATATCTTTTAGAAATTTAAAGTCAACTTTATTCAATTATAACCTCCTTATAAGAGCAATCGGTATTTTCTTAACAATTTTTTCTTTGGGTGTTTTGTACTCCACATATATAATATATAAACCGATTGGTTGCAATTGATTCCTCTCTGATTTGCCATCCCAACTAATGACGCCTGCTCTTTCGGTAATTGGCCCATCTTTTAGTCGGCGCACGAGTTGACCGTTAAGATCGTATACTAAACACAATAACCGGCCTTGGGGATTTTCAAACTCATAATAGATAAAAAGACTATCGTCAATTAAATCGTTATCCGGCGTGAAGCTATTTTTAAAAACCCAAACTACCTCGCGGAACGATTGGGCACTTATTGCCACTTGACTATAATTATTTTCTAACCGACGATCTTCTGAATAATTTATTAACCCAGCAATGCAGTAATCACCTTGACGTGGTGCGCTCCAGAAACTTTCTAAGGTTGTTTCGGAATTTACATTTAACCCCATACCAAATTGCTCGCTAAACTGTTCGCCGCTATCAATCCGCTGATTACGATTCTTGTCGTTAAAAAAGAAGACTTGCCAATTATAAGCTGGACGATATCCAAAATTTTTTACGGTAATAAAAATTTTAACTGGGGAATTGACTAAAACTTGTCTTGGGGCATCAATACTTATTATTCCGAGATCGTAAAAATTGTAAGTGCTGTTTTGTTGTCCTGGTGTTCCTCCACAACTATCAAGTGAGGCGTGCCAGTTAACTGGATAGTCCTCAAGTTCCATTGAAATTCGCTCCCAACTTAGTCCATCTCCTAAATCATAAGGAAACGAATCATTTTCAAAAGGCGTGCCGAACGAAGAACTGTCACCTTCTTGGGAATACAATAATAACGGATCAGTAGTTTGGAGTTCATTTCCGATTGTTGTATTGCCGACTGTAAGAATCACTAAACTATCCGGCAACCGATATGGTGCGAAATAACCCCCAGTTGCTGCCGAAAGATACTCGCGGTCCAAAATTAAAGCATAACTAAAGGGCGGAATTTTCGTAGTGTTGATTTTAACATTTGCATAGTAATTAAAAATTGTGCTATCAACCCAAGCGACAATACTATCAGTGGCATCAAAATCTGTAATTCGCCAGTTTCGAACATCAATTGTGTCCGACGAAATGTTATAAAGTTCTACATATTCGTTACGGTCTTCAGGATAAGTCGAACCAGTTATTCCACGCGGATTTGCCATTACTTCATTTATTACAAGGCGCGAGGTAAGGTTAAAAATTAAAAGACTTAAATAAATAATACTCATTTAAGAAAATACCTTTGGGGATATTTAACTTTAACTAATAAAAGCCCGTGCGCTGGTGCACAACTCAAAGGGCGATGCGTAAGACCCAATAATGCATTTTTAACTTCAGCAAGATTGCGTTTGGCACATCCTAAGTCTACTAAAGCGCCCACAATTCTTCGTGCCATTTTGTATAAAAATCTATCTGCTTCAATTGTAATATAAATCTCATCCCGTACCTTTTTAAGTTTTATATTTTTAATTTTCACCGCTCCATGCGTTTTTGTAATACCACAAAATGGCCCATAATTATGATGATTAACAAACAGTTTTATCCCTTCCTCAATCTTGGTAAAATCTAATGGATAATTTACCACCCAAGCAAAACCCTCACGAAGTGGTGAGGGATTAGTAAGAATCTTATATTGATAAATCTTGGAGCTTGCTTTATAGCGCGCATGAAAATCATTGTGGGCATACCGAATATTTTTTATATAAATTGTCCGAGGTAGTAATGCATTTAAAGCTCTTTTTAATTTTACTGGTTCTTTAAGATACTCTTTTTCCCTATCGCTCTGAGGTTCTAAAATAAAATTGGCAACTTGTCCTAATGCCGAAACTCCGGCATCGGTTCTTCCAGCTCCATACAATTTTATGCGCCGTAGGAAAAGCTTTTTTAACGCTTCTTCAATAGCACCTTGGACTGTGGGTTTATGTTTTTGGATCTGCCAACCAAAAAAGCCCCGACCATCGTACTCAATTTCTAAAACAATATTCATTAAAAGACTTAGACTTTAACCTAATTTTTTAGAGCACTCAATACAAAGATCAGTATAGGGTAGGGCTTTAAGCCGTGCTTTGGCGATAGGCTTTTGACAACCGACACAAATTCCATAATTTTTTTCGCGAATTCTTTTTAAGGCCTCATCAATTTGTCTTAATATTTTAGCATCATAACTGGAAATCTGCGAGATCACCTCGCGTTGGTAAACCTCATTTCCAACATCAGCAACATGAGTCCGATAAGAAGAAACCTCGGCTCCGGCTTCACCTTGAGGGGTAAGAACAATACCGTCAACGTATTGTTTCTGTTTAAGAATCTGTTGTTTTAACTTTAAAAGTTGCGCCTCAAAACGCATTAGATCTTTGTCGGTAAGCTCTTTTTGAGCCCGCTGAGACTTAATTGTTGTTTTCTTTTTTGCTTTCATTGCTTGATTAGTTTGTTTTTATGCGCATTAATGCTACAATAGCTTTTTCTTTATTGATAGTTAACTCCTTTTTAATCTCATACTCTTTTGCGGTATTAAGAGACTCAAGCTTTACTGCTAAAACCTCATTTTTTATATACCCTTCATACCTTTGAACTGCTTCATTAATATTATCGGTACCATCAAAATAAAGCTCAATGCGATCCGCAACTTCAAAGCCTGCTTCTTTACGAAGATTTTGAACTTTATGGACAAATTCTCGAGCCAGTCCTTCGTTTATTAGTTCTTTATCTAAAGTTGGGTCAATATAAAATTGAAACCGACTACTTTCGGTGCTTTGATTACTAATATAATGAGCTAAAATTGCATCTTGTGAAGGTGCGCGTTTTATCTCTTTGAGATTTAATTCCTCAAGTAATATTACCCGATATTTTTCTAATAAATACTCCTCATCCTCACGCAGACCTAAAATTAATCCTAATCGCAAGGGCTGACGAACTTTTATTTGTCCGGCTTTACGCGCCGAAAGCCCTAACGAAACAAGCTCTCGAACCGTATCCATTTCTTCTTCAAGCTTAAGGTCACGGAATTCTAATTTAACCTCTGGATAGTCGTTTAAATGCACACTTTCCGGTGCGCTGGGATCACATGAGCGCACTAAGTTTTGATAAATCTCTTCTGCAAAGAATGGCATAATTGGAGCTAAAATTTTTACCTGGGACACTAAACACTCATAAAGCGTCTGATAAGCAGCAAGTTTGTCTAAATCTTCAGCACTTTTCCAAAACCGACGACGATTGCGACGCACATACCAACTTGATAGATCGTCAACAAATCGTTCAATATGTTTCATAACTGGTGCCGGATTATAATCGTCTAATGCTTTACGCACCTCACTTATTAACCCCTGAAGCCGCGATAAAATCCAACGGTCAAGATCAGTTAAAGGCAATTCTTTAAGCGCCCAAGGGGTGTTTTTAATTTTAGGGCGATCAATCCGCGCATAAGTAACAAAGAAGTTATAAACATTCCAGAAGGTTAAAATCTTTCTTTTCACCTCGTCAGCAACCCGATATCCAAAATTTAAATTGTCTTCGGGATTATGATTCACAAAGATATAACGCATGATATCAGCGCCCATGGTTTCTGCAGCTTGGTCAAACCATATTACATTGCCTTTGCTTTTGTGCATCTCTTCACCTTGCTCATCTAATACCTTGCCGTGTCCTAAAATCACACGCACCGGAGTTGTGTTTTCTAAAACCGTGCTCATTGCTAAGATTGCATAAAACCAATTTCGGAACTGACCGGCTAAACATTCAGTAACAAAATCTGCGGGAAACCATTCTTGCCAATAAGCGCGATTTGTAAGATATCCCATAGTAGAATAAGGCACAATGCCCGCATCAAGCCATGGATTACCAACATCAGGAATCCGCGCGACTTTATTCGCACATTTCTTACAGGCAATTTTTACCTCATCAATCCAGGGACGGTGTGGGGAATGGCCTTCAAAACGTTCCCAACCTTCAACCGCTCGAGCTTTAAGCTCTTCTTTGCCGCCAATGACATCAAAATGTCCGCAACTACACTCATAAATCGGTAATGCCAGACCCCAATAGCGTTTCTTAGAAATACACCAGTCTTGCATATTCCGCAACCAGTCAAGTTCACGCTCAAGCCCGTAGTCCGGAATCCACCGCACTTGCTTTGCAACTTCCATAATTTTATAGCGCAACTCTTTCATGCTGATAAACCACTCATCAACTAAGCGAAATACCAGCTCGGTATTGCAACGCCAACAGACTGGATAACGGTGCGTATAATCTTCAATTTTATAAAGCATGCCTTTTTTCTCCAAATCCTTAAAGATAATCTCGGCAGATTCTTTGACTTGAAGACCGGAGAGAAATCCAAAATTATCTAAAAAATATCCATCCTCAGTTAACGGAGCAATTACTGCTAAATTATAGATTTTGCCGAGTTCGTAGTCTTCCTTTCCGCAACCCGGAGCAATATGAACAATCCCGGTTCCTTCTTCACCACTAACCTCATCCCAAGAAATTACTTTATGAGCCACACCCTTTTGCGCCGGTAGTTCATCATAAGGACCGATATATTCTAAACCGACAAGCTCTTTGCCTAAAAACTCACCTAAAACTTCAATCTTATTTTTAAAAACTGAAGTCCGGGAACTTACTAAATAATAAATGTCATCACCTTCTTTTACTTTAAGATAAATTAAATCCGGATGCACAGCACAAGCAACATTGGATGAAAGCGTCCAAGGAGTTGTCGTCCAGACTAAAAGATATTCTCGGTGTTTACCTTTGATTGGGAACCTAAGGTAAACTGAGGGATGGGTTAGTTCTTTATAACCTTCAGTTACAATCTCATGTTCCGAAAGTGCTGTACCACATCTTGGACACCAGGGCATCACATCATCGCCTTTATAAATCCAACCGTGCTCGTGACACCGTTTTAAGAAATACCATATCGTATAATTGTTCTCATCAGACATTGTATAATAAGAATTTTCCCAATCCATCCATTGACCAAGACGGATTGATTGCTCGGTTTGGATTTTGGAGTATTTTAAAACCCGTTCTTTACATTTATTTACAAAGTTATCAATACCAAATTGTTCAATATCGCGCTTGGATTTAAAGCCCAACTCTTTTTCTACTTCCACTTCAACCCAGAGTCCTTGACAGTCAAAACCATTCTGATAACGCTGGTCATAACCAAGCATTGCTTTATAACGCTGAAACATATCCTTATAAGTCCTGCCCCAAGCATGATGCACACCCATCGGATTATTCGCAGTAATTGGTCCGTCAAGAAACGAGAATTTTTTCTTTCCCCGATTCTTAGCACGAAGTTTATTAAAACAGTCGTGCGTCTTCCAAAATTCTAATATCTTATGCTCAATACTTACAAAATCGGGAATTTGTGGTATTGGAGTTAATTTTGTCGTATCTAAATAACTTTCTTTCATATTCTTTTATTGTTTGCCAATTAACGAACCGGTATTTTTTCTATTGCCCCGAAATAGGGGCCAAGGGCTTAAAGCAACCGTGCCGCGTGCGGTAACTGCAACAACGCCGCCTTCGTCGTTTTCGTCAATTCCGGCACCAATAACAATAAATCCATTATGCAAAACCATGGGCGACGAAACTAACCCTTCATCGGATGGTGCACATTGGGGAATTGGTGCTGAAGCAATCCGAGAATTGTTACTGCGGATCATATACAAAGAATCAACATCCTCTTGAGCTTTCTTAGCCCAGGAAACTTTAAAATATATAATATCATCAGACTCAGAAGCAATGCGCACAATTGCTGGTGATGATGTATTATAACCATCAGTAGTAAATGTCCACTCTTCAGTAATACTGGTTCCGTCAAAATTAAGCTTTACTAACCGCCCACCTTCAGTTGGTACATACAGTTTACCATCACTACCTACACCTAAAGTTGCAGATATGGGGTCATAAGCACTTGAGCGGCACACAAAACCACTATTACGATCAAAAATATAAACACGGCCATCTTGAGCACCAATTGCTATTTTTCCATCACCAAGAATTACCGGAGATGCGATAACTTCATCACCAATATTATAACGCCAACGAATATTACCTAAAGTATCAAGCGAATAAAAGTATCCACTTTCTGTGCCGACATACAAATAACCGAGTTCGTCAATTACTACTGAGGAGACGCCAAATATTGAATCAATGCGCCAGAGAAGATCTAAATTCTCACTATAAGCATAAAGCCCGCCTAAGGTATTAATAAAAACCTTATTACTTCTTGTAATTGCCGGCGTTGCAACTATCTCTTCGCCAATATAAACTTCACGCTGCTTTGCACCAGTTGCCGAATTTAACCGGTAAAGATATCCGCCCCGATCAGCACAATAAACGCTTCCATTAGGAGCAACTACCGGTGAGGAAATAAACTCATCTTCATTATTAGAACTAAATCGCCAGCGTTCATTACCGATAGCGGTAAGGGCATGAATATGACCGGCAATACATCCAACATAAATATTATTAGCATCATCAACTGCTGCTGTAGAGTTTACTTCACAATCATAATCATCATCTGAAGGCAGTTGCCAGATAATCCGACCTAATCCTGAGTAAACTTTAATTTGATCTGACCAGCCTGAATTTTTTTTGCGACGGTCTTGAGCTTGAGCGCGAACATAAAAGTCCCCAGGTGTTCGGTAAGTATAAATAGCTTTATAAGTATCACCACTGGGTAGATATTCCCCAAACTCTGAAATTGTTCCATCACCAAAATTAAACCGATATCTAATCTCATCGCCATCATCATCAACCGTCGAAACTTCAAAAGTATCCGGCACCCCAGGCAATACTACTTGAGGCACTTTAACATACTGCGGAGTCTCTGGTGCACGATTACGTGGACAACTGAGCACTAAAATTACGATAAATAAAATTAAAAAACTTTTTCTCATTTTAGACGTCTTTTGATTAAATATTAATTATAATCAAAAAAACTAAAAAGTCAAGATTATAATTTGCTTTAAAGTAATATTTTTAAAAACGATTTTTAAGCTAAGCCTTTGAGATTCATTATGCCATGTAGTTGTAAGAGTAGTTAAGATAGCAAATTAGTGAAGTTGTTTTGAGTGCTACTTGGGGTAAAAATAAATGCGGGGCTCAAATGAGCCCCGCACATTAAGATTTTCACCGTTGCCGGAAGAGAGTAGTCTTCCGGCAAGGGACACTCATCGGCTATCGCACAATGAGCTTAGTCTCGTATTTGGTTGTGCCATGCTCGTACTTAAGGAAGTAGACACCGCAAGCAAGATTACGCGCATCTAAAGTCATCGTATAGCTTCCAGCCTCAAGCATTCCATCATAAAGAGTTGTAATCACACGACCCGAGGCATCGTAAAGCTTCACTGATACATAACCTGTATGCGGCACGTTGTAGCTAATTGTCGCAACACGACTCACCGGATTCGGGCTAACATCAAGCTTT
>JANXBB010000292.1 GCA_025061975.1 Caldifarciminota bacterium
TGTTCCAATACTTTCTGATTTTCCTCATGCCCAAAAAACAAATAATTTATGAAAAGCGGCCGGTAGGACTTTAGGTTATTTAAGGCGCCCGTCAAAATTCGGCGCAAAATCCACTGTATCTTTATCTAAATCTTTAAGTAATTCTTCAGCTAATTCAGAAAGTCTTGCTTCTGTATATCGATATGCTGCTGGTGCATCACCGTCAATTGAACCAAAGTTTCCTTGACCATCAATAAGTGGATATCTTAGTGAAAAGTCCTGAGCCATGCGCACTAGCGTATCATAAACCGCAGCATCGCCGTGAGGATGATATTTACCTAAAACATCACCAACTACAGTTGCCGATTTCTTGTAAGGCCGATTATGAGTAAGGCCCAATTCGTACATTGAATATAAAATTCGGCGCTGCACCGGTTTAAGTCCATCGCGCACATCCGGTAGTGCTCGACCAACAATAACCGACATTGCGTAGTCAAGATAGGACTTCTTAACCTCGTCTTCTATATAAACTTTTATAATTTCTTCACGATTATTATTCTCTTTCATAACCATCAAAAATTAAATGTAATATGTTATAATACATGATTTTTTATATATGTCAAGCAGGTTATTACTTATCTTCTACGAATCAATTATAAATATAATCCTCCAGTCTACAAACTGTCAATGTCAAAAAATATTAAGTAAAAACACGCTCTTGGCTACTAGAGTTTAGGTCGATATACCTTTCGCCCCATCTCCCAATTGTCCCACCATTCAATTTTAGTCGGAATAACCTTAAGAACACAAAATGGCGAATGTTCCGGACCTCGGGGAAAGTAAGAGCTGGGATCGTAATGAGAAATTTGCCAGACATATCTTTTGGTTTTTAAGTCGGTTACAATCTGCGCCTTGCCCAAAACACAGACAGTTTTATCACCATCAGGTTGTTTTGTAAAGAATAGACAAACCTTAGGATTTTTCTTGATCTGTTTTATCTTCCGTGAATTGCTATAAGTTATAAGCCATATTGTCATATCGTCTTCAACTATCGGCGTCATTGATCTAATAATTGGTTGATCTTTATCTGTAGTTGCTAAATACGCATGATTGAGCGTTTCTTTCATTATCGCAACAATTCGCTCTTTAGCATTTAAACTCATATCGCCTCCGAATTAAAAAGTTTCGTTTAGTATAGACCAATCTATACTTCAATGTCAAGTTTTTATAGATATTATTGGCATTCCCATTTATCCACAAATATCTTCGGACATCAAATATTCTTAATGATAATTTAAAAAAGACTTAAAGTAAAAACTCACATAAAGTTCACAAAGAAAATCTAACACAAACCTTCCGGGAATAGTGAGGACCGTCTACCATAGCAATTTAGGAATTTGTTATCTAAATTATCTTTAGCCATATCTTTACGAAAATTTATGTTTAATTTTCAAGTTATCATAATTAAAATATGCCTTAGTAAGAACTTAAAATTCTGTACTCTTGACTAGTTTTAATACAATTATTATACTACATCAAATGCCTAATTGGATATCGTCAATCCTTGATGCCATTGGCAATACTCCGCTCCTTAAAGTAAATATTGAGCACGAAAATGAAGTTTGGCATTTTTATGCTAAACTAGAATTTTTAAATCCCAGCGGCTCAATTAAAGACCGAGTTGCAAAATATGTAATCACGCTAAATGAAGCTAACAAAACTCTTAAACCTGACTCAATTATTGTTGAAGCAACAAGCGGTAATACAGGAATAAGTTTTGCCATGGTCTCAGCAGTCAAAGGTTATCGTTGTATTATTGTTATGCCCGAAAATGTAAGTCTTGAACGACAAAGAATTATTACAATGCTTGGTGCTGAAGTTTGTTTAACTCCGGCTGAGGAGTTTTATCTTGGTGCAATGAAGAAAACTAAACAGATGGCTCAAAATAATCCCAATGTGTTTTTACCCTGTCAGTTTGAAAACTACGACGACGTCTTGTGTCACTATTACACAACAGCTGAAGAAATTTTAAATCAAACCAAAGGCCTAAAAATTGATGCGTTTGTTGCCGGTGTAGGTACCGGTGCAACTTTGATGGGCATAGGTAAACGACTTAGAGAAGTTTATCCGGATTGTAAGATAGTTGCGGTTGAACCCAAAGAGGCTGCTCTCTTAAACGGTTGTCGAGAACCGTTGCCTCATGAAATTGCCGGAATCGGTTCGGGTTTCATTCCGCCAATTGTTGACCCCAATAAAATTGATTGGTGTGAAGCAATTGCAAGTGATGAAGCTATTACGATGACTAGAAAAATAAGTGCTCAGTTAGGAGTTATGGTGGGGGTTTCGACCGGTGCTAATATCTTAGGCACAATAAATGTTTTAAAAAAACTTGGTAAGGATAAAAATATTGTGACGGTTTTCCCGGACCGTTCGGACCGGTACTTTTCAACTAACCTTTATTTAAAAAAGTCCGATTCAATTATCAGAAATTGCCGTATTGGATGTGAAAATCCGTTTTGTTAACTAACACTGCCATTTTTGTTATTTTTAGATAAATTAGATAAAAATAAGAGTGTAGTCAATTGGTTAATATCCCCAGATCTCATTAAGGTAAACTTGCCGACGGCAATCTGGACATAAAATCCGCTGATGTAAAGCTCGATACGGCTGATTTCGAAGATCTTCGCAAGGAAAGCTATTGGACCTTTCAAAGTAAACTGTTAAATAAAGTGTGGGATTTGAGAATGCCAATTCACCAAGTTTTCGAGCGATCCAAAGTAGCTGTGATTTAGGCGCAACAACACCGTTGCATAATTCGCATAATACTAATTCTTTTTCAATCAGGTTTGTATAACCATCTTTAGTTAATCGCGCTAAATCATATTCTTGTGTATGTTTTATACCTTCTTTAGTTGTGCAATAATTAACACACTGCCCACAATAAATACAGCGCTCCTGATAATGAATAACCTTTCTTATGCGCCGCTTTATGTCATCTTCAAGTGCTCGAGCATTAGCCGGACAAACTTCAACACAAGCTCCGCAACCAATACATTTATCTTCATTAAACACAATGATTCCCCGAAATCCCGGTGGCGGCACAGAAGGCGCTTTAGGAAATTTGCTTGTATAAGGTCCCTTTATCAGTGCTCTTATTGCTTCGGCCAATTCCCGTAATTTAGGTTTTCGCATATCTATTCTGATTGAGAATTTTTTTCAATTAACTCCTCATTAAATTGATCTTTACCATAAAAGTCAAGGACTGTTTTGTGCCACATCTTAATCCCGAACCTTAAAGAACCTCGCGCAAGAGCATGAGCCGCTACTGGCATCGTAAGAAGAATAAAAAACGCACAAACCAGAGCTTTAATCCCCATAGCACTGAATCCTTTAAGAAGAAAAATCCCTAACATTAAACCACAAGTTCCTAATGTTACACCT
>JANXBB010000022.1 GCA_025061975.1 Caldifarciminota bacterium
CTTAGTGTAATAATAACGAGAACAACTTTATTTTTCATTTTATTTTGTTCTCCATTCTTTTTCAATTTTTTGCGCAGCATTGTCCAAAGCTGCTTTAGGAGTATTCTTAAGTCGTAGGGCTTCTTCTAGTGCTTCGCCTAAATAACGACGACCAGAAAACCATTCTTCGCCTCGGGGTTCAAAATATCCGTATTCTAACTGAGCAATTGCTTCTTTAAGTCCCGAAATTTTATCTAACAACTGACGATATTCCGGTTCATTAAGCGCACTTCGACAAATCGGCACATAAAATGTGTTTTTAGCCCAGTATGCTTGTTGCTTAGGTCTTGTAAACCATTTAATAAAGCGCCAAGCAGCCTCTCGTTGTTTGTCCGTAGTGTTTTTGAAGAGTGCGATATTAGTGCCATATATTAAAACTGCCGGCCTGCCTTCCCATTTAGGAATTGGAGCAATTCCTACCGGAAAAGTCATCTTGTCCTGCATAAATGCCCAAGAAACAATCGTTCCCCAAATTAATCCTAATTTACCGGAAAGAAAATCATTTTGAGGTTCGTAACCGCTGAGAAAATTACAAGTTGAATCTTTATGCACTAAGTCAATCATATATTTTACAATTTTGATTCCAGCATCAGAATTAAAACTTGCCTTTTTCTTTTCTTCATCTAAAAACCGGCAGTTTTGCTGATAAAGCATACACCCAAATTGCCATAAGTTAACCCCACCTCCGGTTCCCCAAATTTCCGGTTTATTATCATTATTATAATCAATGGTCAGCTTTTTAAGAACTACTCGTAATTCATCCCAAGTTTTAGGAAATTCTTTGATTCCTAAAGAGTCAAAAAGCTTTTTATTATAAAAATAAACCGGCACACTCTTATTAAATGGAAAACTTACAAATTTACCATTCCATCGGTTGTTTTCAATCAGAACCGGGTAAATATCGTTAATTTCCTCAGCCGTTAGTCCCTGAGAACTATAAATAAAACTATCTAAAGGAAACAATTGATCTTGCTCTAAAAACTGAGTTGTCCAGGTTTCATAAACTTGAGCAATTGTTGGGGGGTTATTTACCGCCACCGCACCCATTAATTTCTGTGCTAAAGCTCCGTAATCACCCATACCTACTAACACAATCTTTACATCCGGATTTTCCTGTTCAAATTGTCTAACCATCGTTTCCAAGGTTTTCCCCAATGGTCCACCCATTGCATGCCAAAATGTTATTTGCACTTTAGTATGTACTCTACGACAAGCACTAATAATTATCAAAATTAACCAAATATATACAATTTTTTTCATCACTGAAATTTTACACGATTTATGATTAATGTCAACGACATTAATTTTTTATCTTAATATGAAGTTTAAAATCTTCTTGAAAATAACGAATCGTCTAATTCTAATAAAAATACTTCCGGTGGTTTAGTGATAAATATAACTTTAAATTTTTGAGGATATCGAGTAATAATTGGTAAGAGATATAAGGTATTGGTGTTCGTAAAATCATCATAAATAAGATATTTAGGACGATATTTATTTACCATCTCAAAAAATTTGTTTTCGTCCGTACTAAACGGATAACAGAATGATTTCCGGCCGGAAATAAGGTAGACAAATTCAGGCTTACGTGATATTACAACACTATGTTCCGGAGTATTATATTTAATC
>JANXBB010000035.1 GCA_025061975.1 Caldifarciminota bacterium
TAAGGCTTGAATGCGGCCATTTGTTCCGCCCGGGGTAGCAATAATCACTTGACCATTATAAAAATCAAATACCGGTCCACCAATATTAATTTCGCCTAAAGTTGACCATGCAGTATATAGAGCAAACCGATTTAGTGTCCACGTTGAGCCATAACATCTATATAAGAAGATATTACCATAGGTTGCAAAAGCCCACCCATTATTAATAGCGATTTCATCCCATGAAGTTGATGGATCATAGTTCCCGACCGCAATATCATAAAAGTCAACATCTACCGGGACGGAGTCAATTCGGGTATAATTAAACGCCCCGCCACCTGTTGCATGGAATTGGACAAGTGTTTGACCAAAAGTACAACCATATAATTCTTTACCCGGCTTTGTAGGATCTACGTCACCAATTGCCACTCCGTATAAGGTTGAACCATTACCGTTCCAAATTCTTACCGTATCCCAAGTTCCACTAACATTATTCCAACGACACATCATTAAAGCAGATCCATTAGTAAAATACACTTCGTTTAAACCATCATTGTTTGGGTCACCAATCGCAATATCCCAAATTGCAGCTGTGACTGTTGCAATTGTATCAAGTGACCAACCGCTACCTGTCCATTGAGCTCTTTTTAAGCGAAACGGCGTAGCTGAACGACCAAAAATAATTTCTGGAATACCGTCATTATTCGCATCACCAATTGCTGCAGCATGAAAACCAACACCACTTGACTCAATTAGCTCAGTACGCCAAGCAGTTCTAAAGATTGGCCCTGCGGTTGATGTATCGGTATAAAGTAGTTGCCGACGTGGTGATGCCGAATTAGCAATAAAGAAACGGACAGTGTCATCGTTGGGTCCTTTTAACCCTACACCAACTGCGATATCACGAAGTGTTCCTGTATTGTAACCTGCAGGAAATTGATTTCGGATCGTCATTGTATCCATAGTAAACGGGCGTTCCGGAACATACATCTGAGGAACCATAACTCCCATATCTTTTACTGTAACCTTAGCAAATACCGCTGAGACAAGCCCGATAAATAATATAGTTAGGAGTAGTTTTTTACTACTCATCTTTTACCTCCATATTTTGGTTTTTGGGGCACGCATTAAGTGGTGCAATGCACCCGGTGTCAGACTTAGCAGGTGGCTCAAAGCCTCTTTGAGACGTAATAAGTCCACCCGGACTTAACTTCTTCCTGCTAAGTCCAACACAAACCCAAGCGGTAAAAGAAGGCCTCGCGTGCCTAAGACCTGAACTTTTACCGTGGGTGATTGGTTTGGAATACCGCATCTCTCTCTTTTTTTGAGAGAGGTCCAATAACATATTCATTACTTTTTCCTCCTCCTTAGTTTTACCCAAAAATATCGCCCGTACTTTCGCACTAGCCCGATTTGCCCTTTCTTACTTTTGCAAAGAAATTATACAAAAAAACTTTTTATTGTCAAGAGTTTTTTTATTTTCTTTGATTTTTTTAATTATTTGTAAATAAAAAAATTAGATAAAGCAGTAGCGGTGATCTCAGATTTTAAATGTTTAATAATTATATAGGGTCTTTTTAGGCTTATTTAATAATGTGCAAGCGCACTCAAAAATTGAGTATTTGATTTAGGGTTATATAAAGTAAAATAAGCCGCTTGGGCTTTGAGTTTGGGTTTTCTTAAAGCTGTATTTTAGGTATTTTAAAAACCCGGGCTTTAAGCTGTATTTAAGGTTTTACAAAAAGCTCTTTTAAGCGGTAATAACTCAGTTCTACTAGACGGTGGGGGGCACGGGATCTTTTAGCAATTATCCTAAAATAAGGATTTATAATATAAGATGCCAAAAACTGCTCTTGAGGATAATTTATTTTTCTATTGACATTTAGGGATAATTTTATACAATTAACAAGTTATACAATTATGGAGGAGCTAAGGGCACGAAGATGAAAAAACTCTGTTTTATGTTTCCTGGCCAAGCATCGCAATATCCTAAAATGGGCAAGGATTTATATGAAACTTATCCTGAAGCTAAAAGGATCTACGATTATGCTGAAGAAGTTTTAGAACTTCCAATAAAAAGACTTTCGTTTGAAGGACCGGAAGAAGAACTTAAAAAAACTTATATTACGCAACCTGCGGTTCTGGTGCATTCTTTGGCGGTTTGTGAGATTTTAAAAACTTATAATATTAAACCGGCAGTAGTTTTAGGTCACAGTTTAGGCGAATATTCAGCATTATATTGTGCTAATGTTTTATCGCTTGAAGCGGTTTTAAAATTAGTAAAGAAACGCAGCGCATTGATGTATAATGAGGGGTTAAGAAAACCGGGAACTATGGCGGCAATTTTAGGATTAGAGGATAGCGTAATAGAAGAACTTTGTCGCCAAGCACAAAGTATTGTTGTGCCGGCTAATTATAATGCACCGGGTCAACTGGTAATCTCAGGAAGCCCTGAAGGAGTTGCTTGGGTGTGTAATAAAGCTCAAGAAAAAGGCGCAATAAAATGTGTGCCCCTCCAAGTCTCCGGTGCATTTCATTCGCCACTCCTTAAAGAATCTGCCCAAGAGTTTTTAAATTATCTAAATACTTTTGAGTTTAATCCGCCGTCTTGTCCGATAATTCCGAATCGCACCGGTGAAGTTACTGAGTCTTTAACTCAAATAAAACAGGCGCTTTCTGAGCAATTAATAAATCCGGTCCTTTGGACAAAGTCAATTTTAAGTGCTAAAGCTTTTGGTGCTGAACTTTTCTTAGAAGTGGGCCCAAATCGCATTCTTTCAGGCTTAGCAAAAAGGATTGATAAGACAATTGAGTGCCTGACCTTAGGAACTACTGAAGAGATAAAAAATTTTGTGGGAAGTTATAGCTCATAAAAGGGAGTCTTTTTATGGAAAAATTTCTTCCATATTTTATTATATTATCTTTAGGCGGAGCATTTATTATTTATCTTCTCGGAGCGATCTTAAAAAACCGCTACAGTAAAATTGCTGATATTATTGCTAATATTATATTTTTAGGGGGATTTCTTCTGACGCTTTTTTTGATTCCTGCGGTTAAAAATTCGGCACCACTCCTTTATTTTATGGGTAAATGGCGTGTTCCGTTGGGGATTACTTTGGTTGTTGATGGCTTAAGTGTTTTAATGCTTACAATTATTTGGGGGATTGGGCTTCTTTCAGCAATCTATTCAATAAATTACATGGATAAGTTTACCAGTAAATATAAGTTCTATGCGCTTCTTTTACTTATGACAGGCGGAATGTCAGGAGTAGCAATTAGTGGAGATCTTTTTAATATGTATGTTTTTATTGAAATTGCAGCAATTGCTTCTTATGTGCTTGTTGCTTTTGGGGTTGATGCTGAAGAACTTGAAGCGGCGTTTAAGTATATGGTTATCGGAAGCATTGGCTCTTTAACATTACTTTTAGCAATAGCGTTTGTTTATGCACGAACCGGCACTTTAAATATGGCCGATGTAAGTTTTAGCTTACAGGCCCATGCGAAAACTGGATTTATGCTTCTCAGCTCGCTTTTGTTTACTATCGGATTTTTAATCAAAGCAGCACTGGTGCCGTTTCATTTTTGGTTGCCTGATGCTCATCCTTCAGCACCGGCACCAATTTCAGCAATGCTTTCAGGAGTAGTAATTAAAGTTTTAGGAGTTTATGGAATAATGCGCATTTTCTATAATGTTTTAGGATTTACTGAACCGGTAAAAACTGCGCTTTTAATATTAGCCGGGCTTTCCATGATTGTTGGGGTCTTATTACAATTAGGTCAGAATGATATTAAACGCCTGCTTGCTTATTGTAGTATAAGTCAGATTGGTTATGTGCTTTTAGGTATTGGACTTAATACACCTTTAGGTATTTTCGGTGCTATGTTTCATTTAGTTAACCACGCAATATTTAAATCCTTACTTTTCTTAGACTCGGGCGCTATTGAGTATACAACACACTCAAGAAACATAAACGAGCTTTCCGGGCTTAAAAATAAACTACCGGTAACAACTTTAGGATGGGTTGTAGGTTCTTTTGGTGCTTCAGGCCTACCACCATTTAACGGCTTTTTCTCAAAACTAATTTTAATTATTGCTGCTGCTCAAGCCGGACAGTATATTTTAGCAGTAATTGCCGGACTTGCTGCCGCGTTAACTTTAGCATCGTTTATTTTTGTGCACCGCAAAGTTTTTTGGGGCACACTTTTAGAAAACTTAAAACTGATTCGGGAATCACCCGGATTTATGCAGGCATCAATTATCATCCTTTCAGCACTTACAATTTTAAGTGGGCTTTTGATCCTTCCGATATTCCGCATAAACTTTTTAGACTTGGCTCAAAATGCTCTGCTTTTAGGAACAAACTACGCTTATCTGGTCTTTTCTAAAGCCGGGGTATTCTAAGGAGGAGTTATGCTTTTATTGTATGTGGTCTTGTTGCCTTTTTTTGTAGGGTTAATTTTACTTTTATATCCTAAAAAAGAGTTCCCCTCGTATAAAAATCCTTTTTATTTTCTAACCCTTGCGACAACTTTTTTAGGTTTTATTATCAGTATTGTAATTTTAACATTTAATGAATTACACTACTATTTGCCAATTGTTTCTAATTATAGCTGGCCCGGCCCAGAACTTTCCTTAAATTTGGTAGCAACAAAATTTTCAGCTTTGTTTCTTTTAGGAGTAAATCTCTTTGGACTTTTAGTTACAAGTTTTTCTTATATTTACAAGGCGAAGATTTACTTTACATTACTTTTATGGACAATCAGCGCCTCATCATTAGCTGTGCTTGCTGATAATCTATTTATGCTATTTCTTGCTTGGGGCGCTATAGCAATTTTACTATATTTTCTGATCTTACAAGGTGGCTCTAAAGCAGCACCGGCTGCTTATAAAACTTTAGTTATGGTAGGGGGCTCTGATGCTTTAATGCTTGTCGGTGCAGGAATTCTTTATTATCTGACAAAAACTCTTAATATGAGCCAAATTGCACTTTTGCCCCATACCCCACTTGAGATTTTAGCATTTATTGTGCTTCTAATTGGCGCTTTAACTAAAGCAGGTGCAGTGCCATTTCATACATGGATACCTGATAGTGCTGAAGTTGCGCCAATTTCGGTTATGGCGTTGCTTCCGGCTTCGTTAGATAAAATTTTAGGCATTTATCTTTTAACTCGTATTACCCACGACTTGTTTCATATTGCTCCGGCATCCGGACTTTCAATTTTAGTCATGGCAATTGGCGCTTTGACTGTAATCATTGGTGTTTCTATGGCTCTGGTTCAAAAAGACTTAATAAAGCTTTTAAGTTATCATGCAATCTCTCAGGTTGGTTATATGGTCTTAGGTTTAGGAACTGCTTTGTCCATTGGTGTTGTTGGAGCAATCTTTCATATGTTTAACAACACCTTATACAAAACTTGTCTTTTCTTCTGCGGCGGTGCAGTTGCTTACCGAACCGGAACGACCAAATTAGAAAAACTCGGCGGTCTTATAAATTATATGCCCCTTACTTTTATTAGTGCGCTAATCTCTGCTTTAGCAATCTCAGGAATTCCCCCATTTAACGGTTATGCTTCAAAATGGCTTTTGTATCAATCAGAAATTTTGGTGAGCAATATCAATCGGGTAAATGTCATCTTTCTGATTTTAGCAATGTTTGGAAGTGTTTTAACTTTAGCATCGTTTTTAAAAGTGCTCCATTCTGTATTTTTAGGTTCCAAACCTACAGAACTTCCGAAAATAAAAGAAGCCGGTTGGGGCATCACTATTCCAATGTTAATCCTTGCAGCACTGTGTGTCTTTTTAGGAGTTTATCCTTCAGTAATGATTAATTATTTAGCGCACGCAATCTATGGTGTCAATATAAGCTATCCGGGATTTTATACTCCAGGACTTTTAGTGGTGCTTATTACTCTAGGGATTATTTTAGGATTTATTATCTTTAGTGTAGCACGCCTCTTAAAACCACGCGAAAGCGAAGCTTTTATTGGTGGTGAAGTCTTATCGGAAAGTCCTAAAGTTACTTTAACATTTAACCGCACCCAAGTAACTCTTAAAACGCTAAATCCTAATGAAGTTCATTATCCGGGCACTTACTTTTATGACGGAATAAAAAAGATATCTCTTATTAAAGAGACATACGATTTAGCCGGCAAAAAATATTTTGATTTATATGAAGAGCTAAAAAAAGCTCTCTTGGTCATAATTGCAGGCTTAAGAAAAATTCACTCCGGACTACTTCAGACTTATTTAGGATGGCTCTTTTTAGGAATGCTTGCAATTATTGTGGCGTTTTTAGTAGCAATTTTTAAGTAAAGTTCCTTAAGTTTATTGACTTCGGCTATAAGAGTAATTACAATACTTTTATTATGAAAATAGTTGCTACTAATCGGAAAGCTTATCACGACTACGAGATTTACGAAACTTATACTGCGGGAATAGAGCTTTTAGGCACTGAGGTTAAATCGGCACGTGCCGGCCATGTCTCGTTAGATGGAGGTTATGCAACAGTTGATCACGGAGAAGTTTTTCTGCACGATATCAATATTGCTCCTTATACTCAAGCCAGTGTTTTTAATCATGATCCGAAACGTAAAAGAAAACTTCTTTTAAGAAAGCAAGAAATCAAACGCCTCTACGGAAAAGTTCGAGAACGGGGCTTTACTTTAATCCCGTTAAAGTTTTTCTTTTCTGATCGAGGTTTCGCTAAAATTGAACTTGCCTTGGCGAAAGGTAAAAAATTAATTGATAAACGTGAAGAATTAAAACGTCGTGCAATACAACGCCAAGAGCGAATTGAAGCTAAACGTCGGAGGTTCTAACTTGAACTTAAATCGAGCAAGTTTAATAACTTTTAGTATTGTAATTTTATTATGCGCTCTTAATGCAACTCCTGCGCTAACCGAAGCGAAAATTGTCGCTTTAAAAGATACAACGATTATCCAATTTGAGTCTGCAGGCACACTAAGACCAAAGCTTGTCTCCTCTTCACCAACCGAATTTAAACTCAATATCAACTGTCAATTAAGTAACCTTGAGCTTAGTCCTAAAGGACTTATAAAAGACATTAAAGCACAAAAAGACAGTGTTCAGACTACATTAACTTTCTTTTTAAAAAAACCTTGTAATTGGTATGCCCGAAGCACACCTTCGGGTTATGAGGTCTGTATTTTTCCACAAAATGTCACAAAGATTAAAACTATTGTGCTTGATCCCGGACACGGCGGCATTGATCCAGGAGCAATAAGTAAATCGGGCATAAAAGAGAAAAACGTCAATTTGGCGATCGCAAAACTCCTAAAGAAAAAATTAGAAAAAGCCGGTCTTAAAGTCTTTATGACGCGCGACCAAGACGAATTTGTACCATTGGCTTTAAGAACTCAGTTTGCTAATAACAAAAATGCTGACCTTTTTATTTCGCTTCATTGTAATGCTTCAGCAAGCAATAAATATGCCAGTGGCTTTGAAACTTATTTTCTTTCGGAAGCTCGAACTGACTTAGAACGAGCAGCACTTATGCGAGAAAACGAAGCACTAAAGTACGAAAAAGACAAGAAAAATTTAGATGCGGATTTAGATTTGGTTTTAGCTGATCTACTTCAAACTGAACAATTAAAAGAGTCTTATAATTTAGCCCTGGCAATTCAGACCGCAGCAGTAAATATTTTAAAAGACACTGACCGAGGTGTAAAACAAGCTGGATTTTATGTACTCCGTGGATGCTTTATGCCTGCGGTGTTAGTTGAGTGTGGTTTTCTTTCCAATCGAGTTCAAGCACGGCAACTTAATGACCCTAAATATCAAAATAAGATTGCTGAAGCTATTTACCAGGGAATTATTAATTACATAAAAGATTATGAATCCCGTTACGGACTTTAGACAGTTAGCTATTGGTGTTTTTGACTCCGGATTAGGGGGACTTTCGGTTGTTAAAGAGCTACGCAAAGTCTTGCCCCATGAAGATATCATCTATTTTGGAGATACCGCACGCCTGCCTTACGGTTCTAAGTCTCCGGACACTATTCGCAAATTCTCCAAAGAAAATACCCGGTTTCTTTTAGATCGGGGAGTAAAAATAGTAGTTGTTGCTTGCCATTCAGCTTCCTCGGTTGCACTTTCTGACTTGGAGCGAGAATTTTCTTTACCAATTATTGGGGTACTTTATCCTGCAGCAAGCTCGGCAGTCAAAAAGACTCGCAATAAAAAAATTGGAGTAATTGGAACTCATCTCACAATAGAAACCGGCACTTATGAAAAAATTATAAAAAGTCTTGATGCCCAAGTTGAAATTATTGCGAAGCCAGCACCGCTTCTTGTCCCGCT
>JANXBB010000047.1 GCA_025061975.1 Caldifarciminota bacterium
AAATTGTATTATAAAATGGAACGTAGCGCCAAAATTCGCGGTTTTGGCCACCTTTTAACATATAGATACATCGGTCCCAACTCACTAAAGCACCACCCGCTTTTACTTTTTTAGGTCCGGGTATATTTTCTAATGTAATCCAAGTATCGCGGCTGATAACATAGCAACCGAAGTCTTGGGTATTTCCGCCTTTAATCGCGTAAATGTAATTGCCCAATGCACAAAGCGCAGCACCATCTTTGAGTTTCCGCTTGATACTTTGTTCGTTACCGAATCGCGCATCAGCTTTTCTTATCCAAGTATCACGGCTTGGAATATATTGATAAAAATAATAGGTATTTCCGCCTAATAAGGCGTAGATGGTATCCCCCACCGTAGTCAGACTAGCTCCGGCTTTCGGCTTCTTGCCGTAAGGTGCAATTAGAGGTTTTTTAATATACCAGCTATCTTTATTGACATCATAGACCCAGAATTCTTCGCAATTACCGCCTTTTAAAGCATATATTGAATCTCTAATCGCTACAAGTCCAGCACCACTTTTGACGCGTTTTTTTGACTGTGAGTTGGGCGCCATTTCCGGAATCGGCCTTTTAATAATCCAAGAATCAATTTGCGGATCGTAGGACCAAAACTCTGTAGTATTGTTGCCCTTAAACGCATACACTCTGCCCTGACAGGTTGTTAAAGCACCGCCCGCTTTCACATTCTTTCGGAGTGGAAGTCCGTTGGGAGCGATTACATAAGAGAGGCTCCGGCGTGCGTACCATTCATCTTGAGCAATATTATACATCCAGAAGTTATTGGTATTACCTCCTTGAAGCGCATAAATTTTTCCGTCAAGCACGGTTAAGCTTGCGCCATCTTTTATTTCGCCAAATACCGGTAAACTCTCTTTAATTATCCAACCAGGAACAAGCAGCCGCAAATTGGTAGCAATGCTATTATTAGCACTGATACAATCCCGAGTTAGATAAACCTCAGCAACAATCAAATAGTTGCCATCAGCTAAATTGATCGTCCATGGGTCAAATCTTACAAGTGTCGTCTCACCGACATTTAAAGAAACAGTGCGGGCGGAGTTATATTGAGTGTTGGGAATATAGCAGTGTACCAAGACATTAGTTTCATTAGTTGAACCTAAATTACCAACAATTACCGCCGGAGTAATACTTTCACCCAAGTAAATCGTTGTATCTTCAGGAATTATCCTTAGGCAAGCAAAATCCGGAACAATTACCACGAAGTGATTGATCAAAACATTATTAGCAGGAACTAAATCCGATGCTAAATAAACCGTGCATCTAACAGTATAAAAGCCCCGCGTTTTTACAATCCAAGGGTCAAAATTCACAATTTCAATCTCACCCGGCACTAAGGCGACAATTTCTTTTCGGGAGCGATAATCATCAATGCATATTACTACTTCAAAAGTTTCCTCAACAGTGCCGTAGTTTTTAACTCGAATCTTAGGAACAATTGACGCTACTGATTCTACTTCAGCTCGAGGTGTAATAATGTCAACAATCCCGATATCATGAACATGAACCTGAAATGTCACTATCCGGACATCATTTACCTGATTAACATCGCCCATAAGTGCTGTAGAACATTTAGCAGTATATGTGCCCCGTCTTACGGTCCACGGTAGAAATTCAACATCTAAAGTCGAGTTGGGCTCTAAAAATATCAATGTGTCATCAAAAAGCTCGGCAAGACGAAAATAAACTTTTAAAGTCTCAAGGTTCGTGCCGTAATTTTTTATCCGTGCCTTAGGAATAATCTGATATACTGAATCGAAATTACCCGTCGGATTAAGAATTGCTTCAACTCCAACATCTTTACGGTGTGTTACATAAACACTATCTTCATAAGGCAATCGGTTCTTGGCAGTAACCGTTAGATACATATAACCAAGAGTTTGAGGATTTATTGCTAATGATACTTGACCTAAACTATTAGTTATGCCTTTAGTATAAACCTCGCTTCCTTTCCATAAACAGACCGTAGCATTAGCAAGTGCTACATTACCCGAAGAACAGGTAACTACAAAAGATTGGTAACCAATATAAGGTGGAGTATTATACGAAACAGCGATTTTTTTAGGATTATCCTTCCAAATCATCATTGAAGGTTCGCCAAGTAGATTTAATTCATAATAACACCAGCGCCACCATTGTTGATTTATTGCTTGGTTGCGATAACACTCTTTTGATGATTGATGGCATGATGCAATACGAATAGAATCTCTACTAAATAAATGTTCATAAAACCTAATGTCAAGCAACTCTGAAGGACCAATTAAAGGCGGTGTTCCCCAACCGTATCGTGAGTTCATAATCACTGCAATTGCACTACCTCGAGCTTTTAACATCTCCTCAGCTAAACAATCGTTTACCTCAAAATTGCCCGGATAACACGCAATCGAATTGACTACTGCTAGTTTATTAAAATTACTCTGCGTTGCCGGATCAGTCCGATAATACATTGCACCATTAACGCCACTTGTAATATAAACTCCGTGATTATTTCCATGCCCTACTAGATGTACAAGTCCAAAACCACTATTCAAGGAATCCCGAACCGCATTGCGCCAGGAAGGATCTTGCCCCATATCAATTATTCGATCGGTCCAACCAGCCGGACTTAAATTAGCAATAGAATCTTGGGACTGAACATGATTATAATTCTCCCAGAGAAAAGCTGCCGGAAGTAATAGCCGTTTTTGATATAAAGTATCCGGGGTCTTTACATATCTAAAATACTTCTGAATCAAACTATCAATTTCTGCTTGATTCTCTATGGGCCATCGCCCACCATACACATCGCAGTATAAATCAACTGTATCTTTTCGGCCCGAAATTGTCCAAGTATCACCAAAAATATTATTTTGATTGCCGTCCCAAGACCAATCTAAGTCAAAATAATACAAGTCACAAGGAATAAAACTGTCAATTCTTGGCGGTAAACTATTAACAATTGAATACACACCACGCTGCGGAATTATTGAAATATCACCTCCTAATAAAACATATTTTGTGCCCCGAGTAGTAAAGTAATCCTGAATAAAATTCCGAATCTTTTCTTGATTATCCCGACCCGAATAATTACTATAGACCCAACTCGTGCTAAAAGTATCCGCCCAAATACCAATCTTACGAAGCCACATCATAAGCGGCACAAACCTTGAAGTCAAACTTCCTGAGGTTAAAATTATATAATCTATACTCGTATTCTCACTGGCCCGTACCCGAGGCGCAAATCGCATAACGTCCTCAGGATTAATCACTAAGCGCCGCACCTCTTCTTTAAACGTCTCGCGTTGACTCTCCGTCAATTCCCACTCATCATAAATGTTTTCCGTATAAATAATTCTTAACTTGAGCCGAGTTGTAAGAATTAACTTTGCTTCTTGGGGAATGTACTGTAAAGGATAGATAAAAACCCCACCAATACGAAATCCTGACTTCCTTCCGCTCGGAATTATCTCGTAAGTCTTACCCGGATACTCACTTGAGGAATTATAAATCTCAAAATTCGGTGTAAAAAACTCCAACGGCCCGGAGTACGAAATTGGTCTTGGAGGCTGTGCCGGATACAAAAGATACCGCCCTTCAATTTCCCGGCGCTCAATCTCTAAAACCTCAATGCTTGTAATCTCTGCTGTCGGCGGAATTAACACCCCAACACTTTTATACGGCACAACTGGTGCTCCAGGCTCATTAATATAGCTTTCACATCCCTTCAAAGAGACTAAATGATAACCCGTCTTTTCTGTAATCTGCAAACTTGATAGTGGAAAATAAAACTCCTTTACTAACTCTCCGGCAAATCCAAAATTTATTATAAAACTTATTAATATCCCAAGCAATTTACAAGATTTAATCATCGCTCCTCCTTCGCATTTAAATTCCCTGTTTTGTTTTTGTCCTAACACGGTTGTAAATACAGTTAAATCCATTAGTCTCATGGTCTCACCCTCAATTATTTTTGGTACCTGGACCCTCTTTTACACTTGAATAATCTAAATCTCTTTACCCCTAAATTCGTATCACCGAATTTAAGATATTTTAACAAATTATTTTTGCATGTCAAGATTTTAGCCAACTCCTTTAATG
>JANXBB010000109.1 GCA_025061975.1 Caldifarciminota bacterium
CGGTGTAGCACCTAAATAAAGCGCAAATCCCGCTAAAAACATCCCTGCAGTTAAGGTAATATGGACATTGGTAAAAATTCCTTGAATAATCGATATGCGTAGGGCAAAATTAAATCCAACTCGTTTCATAAGAAAAAATATTAATCACTAATAGCTTAAATGTCAATTAATTAACTTTTATTTAACCAATTTGGAAAATTTGTGCATCTATTATTTAATAAAATGGATCATAACCACCTTAATATTTTATAATAAAACATATTCTTGAAGAGTACAGTGCCTATACGATCCCCAGGACCTTGCAAAATAACTATTGGATCAAATTGTAAAATAGGTTTTTCTCTTTATATTAAAGCGTCTAATAATCCTAATCAGCTATTATCTTAAAGAAAAATTTTCCCAATTCATAAGCGCAATATTAACAGAAAACATCATAAAATATCTTAATAGCGATATTTTGGGCCATAAATTACATGACCGAGCGCTTTTTATAGCCAATTGCCATTTTAAATGGAGCAAACCTCCTCATTACCTTGAATTTATCTTGACTTATTGAATTTTGTTAAGTATCATATGATTTATTATAACTTTTATAAGGAGGCTATTATGATTAAAGAATTTACTAATGAACCATTAACCGATTTTACTAAAGAAGAAAATATTAAAAAAATGAAAGAAGCCTTAGCTAAGGTACGTAAAGATTTCGGCCGAGAGTATGATTTAATTATTGATGGTCAACACATTAAAGCAAACGACAAATTCAACTCTTATAATCCTGCAAAAAAGGATGAGGTTTTAGGAATCTTTCAAAAAGCAACCGAAAAAGAAGCCGAGCTTGCAATAAATGCAGCACTTAAACGATTTGAAGAATGGAGGTATTTTAGCACCAAAGAACGAGCGCTTATTCTCCTTCGTGCTGCTAATATAATGCGTAAACGTCGATTTGAACTTAATGCAACAATGGTTTATGAGGTAGGGAAAAACTGGCTTGAAGCAGATGCTGATACAGCCGAAGCTATTGATTTTTTAGAGTTTTATGCACGCGAAGCAATTCGCTACGCTCAAGATCAGCCATTAACTCCTTATCCAGGGGAATTCAATGAACTTAAATATATTCCTTTAGGTGTAGGAATCATAATTCCACCCTGGAACTTCCCATTAGCAATTCTTTGTGGAATGACTTCGGCAGCAGTTGTCACCGGTAACACTGTAGTTTTAAAACCAGCTAGTGATTCACCGTTGATTGCTTACAAATTTATGGAAGTAATGATTGAAGCCGGTATCCCTAATGGTGTAATCAATTATCTTACCGGACCGGGTTCAATAGCTGGAAATTATTTAGTTGCGCATCCTAAAACTCGGTTTATTGCTTTTACTGGGTCTAAAGAGGTTGGACTAAAAATTGTCGAACTTGCTGGTAAAACTCAACCCGGGCAGATTTGGATTAAACGGGTTATTGCTGAAATGGGCGGTAAAGATTTTATCATCATCGATAATGAAGCTGATCTTGTTGACGCTCTACCTGGGGTGATTGCTTCAGCATATGGCTTTCAAGGACAAAAATGTTCCGCATGTTCACGACTTATTATCCATCAGGATGTCTATGATCAGTTTGTAAAAATGCTTGTAGACACAGCAGCTACAATTAAAATAGGTCCTCCGGAATACCAAGAAAATTATTTAGGACCGGTGATCAATGCTAACGCTTTTAGTTCAATTATGAATTATATTGAGATAGGCAAAAAAGAAGGGAAACTCGTCTTAGGAGGTAAACAATCAGCTTTAGCTAATGAAGGTTATTTTATTGAACCAACAATATTTATTGACGTTTCACCTGATGCGCGAATTGCTCAAGAAGAAATCTTTGGTCCGGTCTTAGCAGTAATTAAAGCTCGGGATTTTGAAGAGGCAATTCGAATTGCTAACCACACTGAATATGGATTAACCGGAGCTTTTTACTCCAAGAACCGTCAAAAGATAGCACAAGCCAAGCGTCTGCTTCATTGCGGTAATCTTTATATCAATCGTAAATGTACCGGTGCCTTAGTTGGAGTTCACCCATTCGGTGGTTTTAATATGTCGGGGACGGATTCAAAAGCCGGAGGCCGAGATTATCTTGCGCTTTTCTTGCAAGCAAAATCGATTTCTGAACGATTATAAGTAAGTAAGGAGGAGGATTTTGTGAACATCAGAAGAAAAAAAGTTATCATTATGGGGGCAGCAGGCCGCGATTTTCATAATTTTAATGTATTCTTTAGAAATAACGAAAATTACGAAGTAGTTGCATTTACTGCGGCCCAAATCCCTAATATTGATAACCGAACCTATCCGGCAAAGTTAGCAGGTAAACTTTATCCCAATGGAATTCCAATTTATCCTGAAGAACAGTTAGAGGAACTAATCAGAAAAAATCGGGTTGATATTGTGGTATTTTCTTATTCCGATGTTTCTCATGGTTACGTGATGGACAGAGCTAGTCAAGCAATGGCTTGCGGTGCCGATTTTTGGCTTTTAGGCCCACGTTCTACTCAACTTAAAGCTAAAAAACCAGTGATTGCAATCTGCGCAGTGCGGACCGGCGCTGGTAAGAGCCAAACTACTCGTCGAGTTACAGAAATTCTAAAAGAATTAGGCATAAATGCCTGTGTGGTTCGCCATCCCATGCCTTACGGAGATCTTGTAGAGCAAGAAGTCCAGCGCTTTGAAAAAATAGAAGATCTGGACCGATATAAATGCACAATTGAAGAACGCGAAGAATATGAAAAACATATTATCCGAGGTAATACGGTTTTTGCAGGAGTTGATTATGGAAAAATTCTCCAAGAGGCTGAAAAAGATTTTGATGTAATTGTATGGGATGGTGGTAATAATGATTTTCCATTTTATAAACCTAATCTTCTAATAACGGTCGTAGATCCATTACGAGCTGGCCATGAACTTACATATTATCCCGGAAGTATCCTTTTCCGATCTGCCCAAGTAATCGTCATCAATAAAATGGATTCAGCAACCCCTGACCAGGTAAAAATTATTCAGGAGAACTTACAAAAATTTAACAATAAAGCTAAAGTCGTTGAAGCTCACTCTTTACTTACTGTCTCGGATCCTGAACTCATTAGAGGTAAACGGGTCTTAATAGTTGAAGATGGTCCAACTCTTACACACGGTGAAATGGATTATGGTGCTGGAGCAGTTGCTGCTCAACGATACGGTGCCGGTGAAATCATTGAACCAATGCCATTTGCTACAGGTTCAATTTTAGATGCTTACGAAAAATACCCCCATCTTAAAAAATGTCTGCCTGCACTTGGATATAGTCCGATACAAATTCGGGAACTTGAAGAAACCATAAATAACACGCCGGCGGATTTGGTGATCACTGCGACTCCTATAAATCTATCGTTGATTCTAAAAGTCAATAAACCAATTGTTAATGTTGATTATAGCCTTAAGGAAATTTCTAAACCTGATTTAAAAGACATACTCACTGAATTCTTCACTAGCAAAGTTTTAAAACCGGAAAGCGAATAGTAAATTTATTCATATCTTAAAGCTTCAATTGGATTTAAGTTTGCAGCCTTACGTGCCGGATAGAATCCAAAGAAAAATCCTACAGCAAATGCAAAACCAAAAGAAAGAATAATGGCTTGTGGCGTAACAACTGTTGGCCAACCAGCTAAATGACTTGTTATTTTGCTTGCTAAAATACCTAAAATTATTCCGATAATTCCGCCGGTGAGTGACATAATAATTGATTCGATAAGAAACTGTCCTAAAATGTCTCTTCTTTGAGCTCCAATTGCTTTTCTTATTCCAATTTCTCGGGTTCGCTCAGCAACCGAAACAAGCATAATATTCATAATCCCAATGCCCCCAACAATGAGACTAACTATTGCAATGCTTGCTAAAAGAAATGTAAACGTCCGAGCTGTCTCTTGCATTGTAGTTAAAATTTCTTTTTGAGATCGAATAGTAAAGTCATCTTCGCCATCTTCTCTGATTCTATGGCGCACCCTAAGAATTCGTGCAATCTCTTCTGCAGCCTTATCCATTACATCCTGAGAAATTGTCATCACGTTTATTGTTGTAACGTAATCTACTCCAAAAAGACGTTTTTGAGCAGTTTTAAGTGGAACGAACACTACATCATCTTCATCGCGCCATCCGGTACTTCCTTTAGTACTCATTACTCCAATCACTTGAAAAATTGTTCGTTTTATTTTTATGTATCGTCCGATGGGATTTTCATCTCCAAAAAGATTTCGTACCACCGTTTTCCCCAATACTGCGACGCGACGCATATATTTGTTATCTTCTTCAGTGATAAAAGCACCATCCTCTACAGGAAAATTTCTTATCTCAGGAAAATTCTCGGTAACTCCCTGAATTAAGGTATTGGTATTTTTATTGCCATATATAACTTGAGCAGTTCGCGAAAATGTCGCATCAATTTTTTTTACATAAAGACATTCCCGAGAAATTGCTAAAGCGTCTTCGTAAGTTAAGGTAGTTACGCCCCCTCCGGGGCCACGTGCTGGGCCATGTTGTGGTGAACCTGGAAAAACCATTAAAAGATTTGCTCCCATTTGACTAATTCTTTGTGTTACTTGAGCACTAGCACCTTGCCCTACCGCAATCATAGCGATTACTGCCGAAACCCCAACAATAATTCCTAACATTGTAAGAAAACTTCTTAATTTATTAACAAATATTGAAGACAAAGCCATAAACAAGTTTTCCTTTAGTTCAGCAAAACTAAATAACCGACGGTTTCTTGCGGGTTTATCCCGGGAAGTTTTCAATGGAATTTTCTCCTTAATTCTTTCGTCATTAATAATTTTACCATCTTTTAATCGAATAATCCTTTGAGCATATGATGCTATATGTTCATCATGAGTGACAATAATAATAGTAATTCCCCGGTTATTAAGTCCGGCAAGAATTCTCATAATTTCTTCGCCTGTTTTAGAATCCAAATTACCCGTAGGTTCATCAGCTAGAATTAATGATGGTTCATTAACTAAAGCGCGTGCGATTGCCACACGTTGTTGTTCACCACCTGACATTTCACTGGGACGATGATATGCACGTTCTAACAAATTTACACTTTTTAATGCGTTGATTGCTTTTTTCCTTCTTTCTTTGTTGTTGCCAGAATAAATTAACGGTAATTCTACATTCGCAAATGCTGATAGGCGCTGAAGTAAATTATAATTCTGAAACACAAAACCAATTTTTTTATTACGAAGTGTTGCTAACTCGCTTTCGGAAAATCTACTTACATCAATGCCATCAAAATAATATTTACCTGAAGTAGAATCATCTAATAACCCTAAAATATTTAACAGTGTAGACTTCCCCGATCCCGAAGGGCCCATAATAGCAACAAACTCCCCATCTTCAATGCAAAGATTAATGTCGCTAAGGGCAGTAACTGATATTTTACCCACCCGATAAGTTTTTGTAAGATTTTTAAGTTCAATCATCTAATCATTCTCATCATTGGTTGGATACGTTGAAATCCTGAAGGATTTCTTGCTGGTTGTGTACCTTGTAGAATTAATACTTTGTCCCCTTCTTGTAACCCTGACAGGACTTCAACAAATCGTCCGTCGGAATAACCGGTTTCTATTATTCGATCCTCCCAATGTTTTTCTTTAACTACAGTAACATATTTTTGATTTCCTTTATGTTTAACTGCTTTTATTGGCACGAGTAGAACATTATCTTTACGGAAAGCTAAAAACTCAACATTTGCAGTCATGCCTGATGCCCAATAATTAGGAACCTCCATTGGCTCTACCATTACATTATACACTACCACATCAGAAACTGTCATCCCTTCTTTAGCAATTTTTACTACTCGTCCACTTATTTGATTCTCTGGAAAAGCATCAAGCGTGATCATCGCCAACTGCCCCAATTTAATTTTTCCAATATCAGTTTCATCAACTGAGACCGACGCGGTTAATCGATCCGAAATTACGAAAAGAGTCGTCTGAGTCGAAACATTTTGTCCCGGCTCACAGCTTCGTACAATTACTTCACCAGCAATTGAATTAGTTACTGGAATTGGTTTATAGGCGCGTTGCGCTATCTCAAAAGACTTTTGGGCTTCCTGAATAACAGAATCATTTTTGGACTTTTGGGCTTCATCTAATATTGCTCGTGCTACATCAAGTAACGCAACTCGTTCTTCACTGGAAATCCACGCTAAAACATCCCCAGGCTTAACCTGAAAACCCTCATCAACTAGAACTTGTTCAACTCGTCCGTTTGCTGGAGATTTTACTTCAACCCTTGTATAAGGTTTTATCGTTCCTGTTGCCAATACTTTAACTTCTAAATTACCTTTTCGTACCTCAAAAACTTCTTGGTTTGTATTTTTATTCCACTTTGTGTTTCTTTTTTTGTTGTAAAAAACGTAACTAGTACTAACCAACACTGCCAAAATTATAAAGACTGAAACAATTATTTTTTTCATAAAATTTCGCCCCCTGTCATGAATATTAATTGAGCCCATGCATTATGTAAATTAAACAATGCATTTATATAATTAGATTCTGCTTGGGTGAGCTCATTTTCTTTTTGCTCTAAGAAAAAATACGATGTGCGACCTTGCTGAT
>JANXBB010000151.1 GCA_025061975.1 Caldifarciminota bacterium
ATTGCAATAAAATTTTTACATGGCATTGTTGAACAAAAAGCAGATGAAGAAATCGAAACCATATCACAAAATGCAACTGAAGAGAATTATAAAGTTGCCGCAATTGCTGTTGCGTTATTTGATTACTTTGCTAAATATAAAACAGTTAACAAAAATCCTATCGCCAAAGAAATCTCCGGTTGGAAACTCCAGGCACGTCGTGAAAATCTCCGAAGCAATTGATGGTATGATTATCACTATAAATAATCAAAGCTACGAAATTGAGCTTGAGCGTAAGGGTAATAAATTTTTTGTGAAGATAAATCACGAAGAAAATATAGAAGTCACTCCAGAATTTAATCAATTTAATGAACTACAAGCAATTATTATTAATAACAAGAAATACTGGGTTAATATCAAAAAATCATCCAATAAATATTTAGTAAATATCTCTAATAATCCAATAGAAGTTTATACCCTTGATTCTCAAAAAACCGAAAGAATATTTTATGACTCTAAAAAAATAATTAGCATCACTGCTCAAATGTCTGGTCTTATATTTAAATTAGATACTGACTTTGTTAAAATATTAAAGAAAAACGACCATTTATTAACTATTGAAGCTATGAAGATGCAAAATGAAATACTAAGCCCGATTGATGGAAAAATTATTGCCAGGTATGTTAATATTGGTGAAAAAGTAGAAAAAGATCGAAAACTTCTAGTTATCGAACAGCTAAAATAATTCCTCCAAAAATCCACGAGTAAAAAGCAAAATAATAAATTTTTTTTGTAAGTACGGTTTTATTTAAAAGCTTCAGGGCTCCTAGCCCCACAAAAAATGGAATAAAAACGCTAAATATAAAATTGATAAGGGAAAAGTTAATCATAATGTCTTTTAACAATAAAACATTTGCTCCAATTATTGCCGGAAGTGATAAAAGAAACGAAAATTCAAAACTGCGATAAGCCGAAAGCCCTAAAAGTAATGCAGTGGAAATTGTAATTCCGGAACGTGAAATACCTGGAAGTAAAGCCAAGACCTGTGCTAAACCAATAACAAAAGCATTTGTATAGGTCAAAAAACTGCTGCGATCGGTACTAAATTTTGTTATAAACAATAAAATTCCGTTAAGAATTAAAAAAAGGCCGATAAAATATATCTGAGTCTCAAAAAAGTACTCAATTTGATTTTTAAAAAAATACCCAAAAAACGCAATTGGAACTGTACCAACAATGACACTGATTATTATATGAATGCTTTCATTACGTGACGGAGTAGCCTGAAACAGATTTTTTAAAATTTCCCAGATTCTTCTGCGAAAATAAAAAATTGTTGCTAAAGTTGTTCCTAAATGAAAAAATGCTGTATATGATAAAACTGCACCATTGGACATTTTAAGAACGTTTTCCATTAAAACTAAATGAGCAGAACTTGAAATTGGTAAAAATTCAGTTAACGCTTGAATTATTCCTAAAAAAATAATCTTCACAAGCATCGTAGTTTTAATTTTAATACTAAAACTAACAACTCTTTATTGGGAATCAACAAAAAGATAAGGCCGCCATTCCTCTGGAATCTTGTCGCGCGAACTAAGAATAAATTGTAAATATGAAGGTTTTTTAGGTTTGCGAAGCAACTTTAAACCTACACTCGTATAAGGTTTATTACCCTTTTTAGTATTGCACTCAACACATGCACAAACTAAATTCTCCCAAGAATCAGTACCCCCTTTGCCTTTAGGAATAATATGATCGGTGGTCATCGGGCCAGTTTTCTTCCCACAATACTGGCATTGATGATTATCGCGCCGTAAAATGTTACGTTTTGTTAATGGAATTTCACGTCTTGTCACTTTAATAAATCGGTTAAGCCGTAAAACACTAGGTAAAGGTAACCAGTTTTTTACAGAGCGCACAACTTTACCGTTATAACTCTCAACTAACTCGGCTTTTCCTAAATACAATAAGACCAATGCCCGTCGCGCCCGACAAAAAGTTAAAGGTTCATAGTTTTGATTAAGCACTAGAACCTCTTCGTTAAGCATAACTAAACTTAGCCGTTGTCTTCAATTTTTTCGCCTCGAAACCAAAGTTCCTCTTTAATTTTTGCCATATATTTCCGACAGCGCTCAATCTCTGTGCTTGTATAATAATAATACGGGTCGCCTTTGGGAATTGTTTGATATTCATTAATTGCATTTTTATAAAACTGATATGCTTCCCGTAACTTCTTATCTTTCTTAGCAATATCTCCTTGGCGTTTGTAAAGATCACCAAACAAAACCCGTGCTACTTTAAGAGTCGGATCGATATTTAGTGCAGTCCGTAATTCTGCAGCTGCTTGAGTAAAGTTTCCCTGACGCATAAGTAAATCAGCATTATAGATGTGTGGTAAAGCTTCGTTTGGAGCAAGTTGAGTCGCTTGAGTAAAATACTTCTTAGCATCAGCAAATTTATTCTGCTTTAGATAAACATTACCCACTTTCAACAAAATTCGCCAGTTATCAGGTTTTTGCTCAAGGATTAAATTATAATCAACAAGTGCTTCTTTATACCTTCCAAGTTCAGTATAAGCATCACCACGTTTTTCTCTTAATTCAACTACATTAGGTAATCGATTAATTAATGTACTCAAAGCCTCTTCAGCCTCTTTATAACGACCTTGGCTAAAAAGATAATCGCCCCATAGATTTAATACACTAACATCATCCGGATATATCTTTAAAACTTTTTTGTAAGTAGACTCAGCAAGCAAATTCCGATCAGTCTTTATATAAACCTCGGCTAATCCCAAATAAAGTTCGATATCAGTAGAATCTTTTGCTAATCCTTCTTTGTACACTGATTCTGCAGCATGATAATTTTGCATCACTAAATATAAATCACCCAGGGCTTCATATCCTTTAGTATTTTGCGGTTGCAATTTAATTGCTTTGCGAAAATATGTTTCAGCTTCAGTAGCATTTCGTTTTTCGCGATAAATATTTCCAATGGCAATATACGGATCATAATATAATGAGTCGTAGGATAGCGCAGTTCGAAAATTTTCTAAAGCCTGATCTAAATTTCGCTGTTTAAAATACTCCGCACCAATACTATAATATTTTTGTGCTTCATCACGCCGAAGCTTCAGCTCGTCTTCAGAAACCTTAGTTACTTGAGGCGCAACACAACTAGATATTAATATTAAACCAATCGCACCAATAATAAAAAGTTTTTTTTGCATTTTATCTATCCTTTCATTAGTAAAAATTAATTTTAATGGAGCTGACGGGATTCGAACCCGTGACCTTTTGACTGCCAGTCAAACGCGCTCCCAACTGCGCCACAGCCCCAAAAAGTTCATATATTTAATTTTATCTTAAAATATTTTTCTGTCAATATTATTGTGTGTGTTTTATAAAAATATTTGCGAAAAACGTTAGCATCTAAAAATACCTTAAGTACCAAATATTACTAAACAGTAATATTTTAAAAACGGCAAAATTTTTACTAACTTCAAGATAATCATAGAGTAAAATCACTAATTCTTAAAATCACTCAGCTGTCCCCTACACGGGGTAAATATCATAGATTAAGTTACTGACAAAAATCATCACAAAATTTGCTATTTGAGGCTCTAAGAAAAATCAGCAATCTAAATCTGATTGGATATAATAAACTGGGTTTAAGGACTTATACGTGGCATATAACTCAGTATTTTAGCTTTGTGCTTTTACCTAATAAAGCCAGGAAGTAGCTTGACAAATAGCAATATTTATATAAAATTATTTGAATGTTAAATTTTTTCTTTAAGAGAAACGATTTTCTTGGTGGGGTAAAAGTTCGCGAATATAAAGAACTATCCGAACATAAACCTTTAACTAAAGCACCGATCCCTAAACGAGTTTTACGACCATATATTCAACATAACTTGGTGCGAATTAAACCTACGATTGAGGTTGGTGCGACAGTTAAAGTAGGAACTAAAATTGGTGATCCCGAAGGCCGAATTTCGGTCCCAATGCATGCGTCAATTTCTGGGAAAGTAACAAAATTAGAAGATATTGAACATCCGGTACTACCTGCACGAGCTCCAACTTGTATAATTGAATCTGACGGAGTTGATCTATGGGAAGATTATATTAAGGAACGTGATTATTCAAATCTTTCTAAAGAAGAACTTTTAGAAACAATTCGCGATGCAGGAATTGTTGGGTTAGGTGGCGCCGCTTTTCCAACTCATATAAAGCTTTCGCCGCCAAAAGATAAAGTAATTGACACAGTAATTATTAACGGTTGTGAATGTGAACCATTTATTACTTGCGATCATCAATTAATGTTAGAAAAATCAGAAGAAATTATCGAAGGTGCTCGGATTATTGCAAAAATTCTTTCTGTTAATAAGGTAATTTTTGCCATTGAAGACAATAAACCAGACGCGATTGATAAAATGAAAAAAGCTTTAGGAAATTCTAATTGTTACATAGTAGCAAAGCTTAAAACTAAATATCCGCAAGGTGCTGAAAAACAGTTAATTAAAACATTACTTAACCGTACAGTACCACAAGGTGGTCTTCCGTTTGATGTTGGAGTAGTAGTCCAAAATGTAGGCACAACATTTGCGATATATGAAGCTTGTCGTTATCGTAAACCGTTAATTGAACGTGTAGTAACAGTTACCGGTAATGGTGTTAAAGAACCAAAAAATCTTTGGGTACGAATCGGAACGCCGGTTTATGAAATCATTGAATTCTGCGGTGGATATACCGATGAGCCGGGAAAATTAATCCTCGGAGGGCCAATGACTGGAGTCGCTCAATATACTGATGATATTCCGGTGCTCAAAGGTACTTCGGGAATTGTTGTATTTAAAAAATCTGAACTTAAAAAATTAGGTTCCGAACTAAGTCCTGAATATGATTGTATCCGATGTGCAAGGTGCATTATGGCTTGTCCGATGCAACTCCAACCAACACTTCTTAACAGTTATATTAAAAAGCGTGATTTTCTTTCAGCTAAACAGAATAATGTTTTAGATTGTATTGAATGCGGTTGTTGTGCGTATGTTTGTCCGGCACGGATAAAACTGGTTCATGCTTTTGTCCATGCCAAAAGAGAAATAAAGAGATTAAATCTTTAATGAAATATGAACGATACTGCTAACGAAAAGTTTGTAATTAAAGAACTCTATGTTTCCCATGCACCACATCTCCATGCGCCGATTTCGATTTCGAAAATTATGTGGAATGTGGTTATTGCGCTTATTCCGGCGTTGCTCGGTGCTATTTATTATTTTGGATTGCGCGCCCTTATTTTAACGTTAATTGCGGTTGTCTCAGCAATTGGGTTTGAAGCTTTTACTCAAAAATTATTCAGTAGAAAAATTACGATACTTGATGGAAGTGCGGTGATTACCGGCATTCTTATTGCTTATAATCTTCCTCCTGGAGTACCGTGGTGGATTCCTATTGTCGGTTCAGCATTTGCAATAATTATCGTTAAGCAGTTATTTGGAGGATTAGGTTATAATTTTATAAATCCGGCTTTAGCAGCTCGAGCGTTTCTTGTAGCTTCGTGGCCGCAAATTATGACGACTAAGTGGTTAGCGCCGCGCAGCGGTTATCTAGCCGGATTTGATGCAATAACCCAAGCAACCCCTTTGTCGTTAGCAAAACACTCTCAAGATTTAAATACTATTAAAATTCTAAATTCTTGGCCGGTAATTAAAAATCTTTTTTTAGGTAACTGCGGTGGCTGTATCGGAGAAACTTCGGCATTGCTTCTGCTTATTGGTGGGATTTATTTGCTGGCCCGGGGTTATATTAACTATCGAATTCCTTTAGCGTATATTCTTACAGTGCTGATTTTGTCAATTCTCTTACCAACTAAATTTTCGCCACTCTTTCATCTTTTTTCAGGAGGACTTATGCTCGGAGCGTTTTTTATGGCAACAGATTATGTAACTTCACCGGTTACTCCTAAAGGTCAATGGATTTTTGGAGTTGGTTGTGGAATTTTAACAATGCTTATTCGGCTTTGGGGAGGATATCCAGAAGGAGTTTCTTACTCAATACTCTTAATGAATGTGGCAACACCACTCATTGAAAGATACACAAAGCCTAAAGTTTTTGGATATAAACGAACAAAGAAGCAGTAATATATGAAGTCAAGTGCTTGGATGGTTATTTCACTGGTTATTGTGTGTCTCATCTCCGGTGGACTTTTAGCACGCGTATATTTAAGTACCAAACCGCGAATTGAAGCACAAAAACAGTTTGAACTAAGACAAAGACTAATAGAGCTTTTACCTTCAGCAAAACAATTCAATGAGATTATTAGGGATACTTTATGGATCGGACTTGATGAAAATAATAGGCCTACAGGAATAATTTTCCGGGTTGCTCCTTTAGGTTATGGGGGGCCAATTCCTATTCTTGTAGCTTTAAATTGTGATACCACTATCAACAAAATCTACATTGGATCCGCTGCTGAAGGATTAAAAGAAACACCGGGCTTAGGATATAAAGTGCGAGACGAAGAATTCCTTAACCAATTTATTAATAAAAATTATCATGCATTATCATTAGTTAGGAATGGTGGTACAATTCAAGCAATTACTGGTGCGACAATTTCTTCTCAAGCAGTAATTAACGGAATTAAATTAGGAATCAGCCGATTTGCACAATATTTACCAGTTAAAGACAGCATTTTAATAAAAGAAGATACTATACAAAGTATCGAAGCAGATACAATAAAATAAACTATGAAGAATCGCGTAAATCGTTTGAAATACTTTACTGACGGAATTCTTAAGGAAAATCCGATTCTTGTTATTATGATCGGACTATGTCCTACGCTTGCGACGTCGACTACAGCAAAGGACGCTTTAGGCATGGGTATTGCTGCTTCTTTCGTGCTAATCGCTTCTAATATTGTAATATCACTGATTCGTAAATTTGTCCCCAATTCTGTAAGAATTCCAATTTTTATAATCGTAATCTCGACTTTTGTTACAATTGTAGATTATGTAATGCAAGCTTATGCACCAGCTTTGTATCGAGTACTTGGAGTCTTTGTACCACTAATTGTGGTGAACTGTATAATATTAGGACGCGCTGAAGCCTTCGCTTATCACCATGGTGTTTTCGATTCTTTCCTTGATGGATTAGGTAAATCTCTCGGTTTTACATTAGTAATTGTCTGTATGGGAATAATACGAGAGTATTTAAGCACCGCAAAAATTTTCGGTTTTAATATTGGCCCAAAATTTCTTAGTACAAATCCGGTCCTATTTATGTTATTTCCCCCGGGTGGATTTTTATTAATTGGAATTTTGAAAGCATTAGTGAATAAATTTATTAACAAAACACCTGAGTAACCATTATGAGTATTTCAAATCCGGGATTAATATTTTTATCAGCTTTTATTGTTAATAATATATTACTGATGCGTTATATTGGACTTTGCCCGTTTTTTGGAGTTTCCACTTCTCTTACAACAGCATTCGGTATGAGTGCCGCAGTGTTATTTGTAATGCTTCTTGCTACATGGGTTACATGGATAATTCATCGATTTATCTTGCTTCCTTTAGATATCGTATTTTTACGAACAGCAACTTTTATTTTAGTCATTGCGGCATTAGTACAGTTTGTTGAAATGTTTCTGAAAAAAAATTTTAAAACCCTCTACACCGCAATGGGCATTTATCTCCCTTTAATCACCACGAACTGCGCAATTCTTGGAGTAACTCTTCTTGTAATTAATTACAATTTTGACCTTGCACGAGCAATAATATTTGCATTAGGGACTGCACTAGGATTTGGACTGGTAATAATTCTTTTTTCCGCAATACGAGAAAGATTAGAATTTGCGCCGATCGTACGTTCTTTAAAAGGATATCCAATTGCGTTTATTTCAGCATCTTTAGTAGCGTTAGCATTTTTGGGATTCATAGGATTTTTGGGTTTATCACTATGAGTGTTTTACTTAAATCATTACTCACTTTAGGCGGCTTAGGATTTGCATTAGGGCTAGCTTTAAGTTATTTTTCAAGAAAATTTCAGACTGTAGGCGACGAATTATTTGAAAAAGTAAAGACAGCCCTACCGGGTTCTAATTGCGGCGCTTGTGGATTTCCGGGTTGCGAGGCATATGCTGAAAATATTATATATAAAGATGCTCCATTAAATAAATGCCGCCCCGGTGGAAAAGAAGTTGCCGATAAACTTGCAAGTATCTTAGGAAAAGTAGCGGAAGTAGAAGAACCTAAAGTTGCGGCACTTGCTTGTCGTGGAGGAAAAAACGAATGTGCAGAAATATTTATCTATGACGGTGGTCGTGACTGTCGTCAGGCTTATATTCTCCATAGTGGAAATAAAAGCTGTATTTTTGGTTGTGTAGGCTTAGGTCATTGCGCGTCGGTTTGTCCGTTTGGCGCAATACGAATGGGTGATAACCATTTACCAATAATTGACGAAAAAAAATGTACCGGATGTGGTATTTGTGTAAGTGAATGTCCCAAAAATGTTTTAATTCTTATTCCACGTACTAAATTAGTCTATTTAGCTTGCGTATCGAAAGATAAAGGGAAAGCCGTAAAAAATGTTTGTAGTGTTGGTTGCTTTACTTGTAATATTTGCATCAAAGCTTGTCCATATGGCGCTTTAACAATGATAAATAATTTACCAACAATGGATTTTTCAAAATGCACCGATTGCGGTATTTGTGTCCATCGTTGCCCATCTAAATCGTATATCGATCGCGCCAAAGCACGACCCTATGCTCTAATTACACCAAGTTGTAATGGCTGTGGGGAATGTATTAAAGTATGTCAGTTTAAAGCAATTGAAGGAACTCCCGGAGAACGTCATAAAGTAATTGTCTCTAAGTGCATTGGTTGCGGTGAGTGTTACAAAGTATGTCCGGTAAAAGCAATTACAATGGTAGGTGCGCTAGGGTTTCAAGTCAAAGTCTCATAACCGCTTCGTACATCCGCAAAATACGTTTATAAGTTGATCAATAATTCGGTCCCAATTATATTTTTCATTTACATAATTATATCCCTTTTCCGCTAATTCCCTAGCATAATCCGGATTTTCAAGAAGCGTCATAATTGCATTTGCTAATGCATTACTATCTTTCTCGGGCACTAATAGTCCTGTTTCTCGGTCTTTTATAATATCAACAATACCCCCTACCTTACTAGCAACAACAGGTAATTTATACGCTAATGCCTCGATTAGAACAACACCTAATCCCTCGGTATCACCCTTAGAATCAACTACTGCTGGTAAAACAAATATTGTCGCGTTTTGGTAATAATAATTCAATTCCTGTTGATTAACCTTCCCTAAAAAATCCACCCTCTCAATAATATTTTTTTCCTTAGCAATAGCAACTAAATTAGACAATTCCGGTCCCTCGCCCACGATCTTTAACCTAATTGGATATCTATTAGCAATTTGAGCAAACGCTTCTAATAAATATTTAACTCCCTTCCTTTCGACAAGCCGTCCAACAAACAAAACATAATTTGGTACCTTTCTGTAGCGACTTTGGTTTAAAAACACATTTGTCCCAGTCATTGCTGCTTGACCAGATGGAATTATAAAGACATCTCGATCATAGAGATCTTTAATTCGTGCTTTGGTATGACTAGAATTACATATAACCGCATCTGCTTTTCTAATAGCCCATTTTAAAAACGGTCTTAGAAGTTTTAGTTCTTTTCTGACCCACATTAATTCTACTCCGTGAAAATATAAAATATGCCGTGCATGTGAATATTTAGAAGCGAAATAACCAAAAATTGCATGTGGTAATGGCCAATGGGTATGAATAACGTCGTATTTTCTTTTCCTAGTTAAGCGAATGATGGCTATAGTTCCAAAAATCAAATAAAATATTACGAGCAATTTGTATAAAAGTCCTTTTTTAACACGGTCAACCGCGGTCTCTTCGTGAGTAAGTGTTTCAAACCGCTTGAAGAAATATCGGAACCGATAAATTTTTATCCCGTATAGCACTTGATTAGTTAATCCTTTATATGAAGAGGTAAATACTTCAACATCTAATCCACGCTCTTTAATTCGCCGTACGGCCTCGAGAAGCCATGGTGTAATAATATCCCCTTCGAATCTAGGAAATGCTGTAGCTATATATAAAACTTTCTTCATGCGTTATTTAACTCTTATATACTTACATGAAACATTTTATACTCTTCGTAGCTTAACTCAGAATTAGGCTTTAGTTCTAACGTCACTTGGTATTTTTGTGCAATCTCGGATAGCTGTTCGTATCGGTTATTAATCCAATAATCATAAATTAAAGGTGAAACTTGAATTTTTATCTTTTCGCCGGCGAAATTTGCTAATTTTTCGCAGACTGCTTTTTCGATTTTAAGTGCGGCATCTTTTCGCATAAGAATTCGGCCTAATCCTTTACAAACAGGACATTCATCAGTAATCGAAAACAACAAACCCGGTCGAATGCGTTCGCGCGTCATTTCCAAAATACCAAAACGACTTACCTTAGCAAAGTCAGCTTTAGCACGGTCGTTTTCCAGACACATCTTAAGCTCGCGAACAACAATATCCATCTTCTTTGGATCTTGCATATCAATAAAATCAATGATAATAAGCCCTGATAAATCACGTAAACGTATTTGTCGAGCAATTTCGGCAGCAGCTGAAAGATTTGTTTGGAAAATAAGAGTCTCCGGATCTTCCTCACTTGAGTACCGTCCGGAATTAACATCAATAGCCACTAATGCCTCCGTCTGATCTATAGTAATAAACCCCCCGCTTTTTAACCAAACTTTGCGATCTAAAATTTTATAAAGTTCTTGAGTGATTTTATAATATTCAAAAATTGGGACTTCATTTTCGTATAGCTTTACCCGATCGGCAAGTGCTGGAGCAAATTTTTGAAGGTATTGAATAATTTGTTCATAACGAATCCGATCGTCGATTGTTAGTAAACTAACATCAGGAGTAAAGTGATCTCTTATCACTTTTAACAAAATATCTTCCTCTTCATATAACAACGATGGGGCTTTAACAATCTTAGCTTTATTTTCAATTTCCCGCCATCTGTTTTCTAGCTCATTATACTCAGTTTCAATCATTTCTTCATTAGCTAGTTCTGCAGATGTTCTGACAATTAATCCTACATCCGGTTTTTTTATTCGCTTAACAAGTTCTCGAAGCCGACTTCGAATTTTACGATCCTGTATTCTACGGGAAATTCCAATTCGTGAAGCATTTGGGAAATATACCAGATAACGTCCGGCAAGTGATATGTACGACGTAATTCTAGGTCCTTTCTCACCAATTGGTTCTTTAGTCACTTGACATATAATTTCTTGTCCTTTACTTAAAACAATAGGACTATATTCACGCTTTTTGGTATCGGGCTCAAGCTCTAATTTTGATTCGTCAAAAATTTCAAGTTCGGGAATATCGGCAAGCGGCAAAAAACCATTCTTTTTAAGCCCTAAATTAACAAAAGCTCCACGTAAACCTGGTATAACATTTTCTACAATACCTTTATATACCCTACCAACAAGCGATCTTTTAATTTCATGTTCTAAATAAAACTCGACAAGCTGATTATTCTCGAGTACGGCGATTCTAATTTCTCCTTCAAATTGCCGAGTCGTTATAATTATTTCTTTGTTAACTGGCATTGTTAACACTCCTTGCTTTTTAGTTATAACACACTAAAAATTTCAACGAGTTCAGCTTTATTGTTTAGATAAAAAAAATCGATTCGTTTGATGTTTAGAACCTTAACTTCGGATTCACTCTTTTCAAACAATACGCTTAACACATTAAACAGCCGAATGCCGGCTGATATCGTTAAATATAAAAAAAGCCTATGGTCCTGTAATTCTAATTTATAAATACCTGGTATGTTATGCTTTCGGTATTCCAGATAATTTTGTGTTAGCTCTGATATCCACGGTATTTCGGTAATCTGATATAAAGCTAAATTACAAATTTTACTTAGCGGAGGTGTTTTAGGCATTATAAGACGCGCATCAACAACCCGAAGTCCTTCGGGCATTATATTTCTTAATTCTTTAAAAATATTATTGTCGGTGCGTAAAAATTGAATGTCCATATATTCACCGGAAGATGTCAATCCAACAGGCAGTGGGGGGCTAAAAGCAACCACAGGATGGGGCGAAAAACCTTGAGAATAAGCTATAGGTAAACCGGATTTTCTTAATGTTCGATATATAGCTCTAACTCGATCAAGATGTCCGGCATACCGAAAATTCTCGTCGACTTGATACTTTACTCTTATTTTAAAATTAATCATTGACCCTGTTTGCTTTACAATTAGATCTTCTCGGTTTAGTCGAAACACACTAGACATTTCTAAATTTTGTACATTTTGACTACAGGCTTTAATCATTTCACAGTCACTAATACCACAATTGCTACATAAAGTACTACAATTATATGTTATTTGGTTTCTTAAAGCTCTTTCATATTCTGTTTTCAAAAATTGTTTGCTAACTCCAATATCGACAAAATCCCAAGGCAACCTCTTAGTAAGTTCCTTACTATTTATATATTGAGTTATATCTATTTCATTATTTTTAAATGCCTGTTGCCAAAGTGAATAATTAAACTCTTCTGTCCAGTCTTGAAATATTGCACCTTTTTCATAAACCTCCAATAACACCGGCATTAATTTAGTATCACCACGAGCCAACACCGCCTGAATCAAAGAAAACTCCGGATTATCCCACTTAATTGTGATATTTTTTAATCGCAAATGGTATAAAATAAAATTGATTTTTTCATTTAATTCCTTAGGATTATTAAATTCGCACCATTGTAATGGAGTATGAGGTTTTGGAATAAAAAAGCTAATACTTAATTTAATATTTAATTTTGGAGAAATTTTTG
>JANXBB010000240.1 GCA_025061975.1 Caldifarciminota bacterium
CAAGCTCACGCCGGGTTTTATCTAGATCTTCCTGGCTAAATAAAATACCTGGATAAATTATTATGAAAACTAATAAATAATAAATGTAATTTTCAATTTTGTGAGTAATCATTTATTTACTACTCGTGATAACCCCAGATAACTTCCGCCTAATCCTAAAAACACACCGGTAAAAATGTTTAATGGAATTATTATTTGATATGCAAAATTTATTAAAGGAAACTGCCAGGATAAAAAATAGCTTAAAATTAGAAAAGTTACAATTGTAATAACCGCTCCAGCAAAACCGTTAAAAAATCCTTGAAAATAAAAAGGTAAAGTTACAGTTGTATTTGATGCACCGACTAATTTCATGATTTCAATTTCTTGTGTTCGAGCAAGAATTGTCATTTCGACAGTTCGCGAAACTATAAAAATTACTGCGATAAAGACAACTATCATAATACCTAAATCAAAACCAATCACAGTTCTTATAATTTTTTGTAGTTTAATTAGTAAATCTGCACCAGACCAAACATCAGTTACCCCAGGTAAAATTTTTATTTTATTTTCTAATGATGCTAAATTTTCTTGAGTTAATTTGTAATTCGGATCAATTTTTACACGAAATGAAGCCGGTAGCGGATTGTAATCGAGAATATCTAACAAAACCTGATGTTCGCTTAAATCCGTTTTTAATTCGTTGTATGCCTCATCAGGTGGAACATATAATACGTTACGAACACCATGAAGATTTTCAAGTTTTTCTTGCAATTCTTGAGGATCTGCTGCGCTATCTAAAAATACAAATATTTCAAACTTGTCTTCAATTTGAGTTTTAATTTTTAAAATATTAATTGTAATTATTAAAAAAATTGTTAGTAAAAGCAGGCATAAACCACAAACTATTGATGATAAAATAAAATTTGATTTGTTACGAAGGACATTTTTAATGCCCTCTAATAGTAAAAATTTAATTGCCATCGGATCGAATTTTTCCGTTTTCTAATCTAATAATTCTTTTTTTGCTTGTTTCAGCCAAAATATGATCATGAGTAGCCATAATTACTGTGGTCCCGGAGTAATTAATTTCTTTAAGTAACCCAATAATTTCGTCTGAGCCTTTATAGTCAATATTAGCAGTTGGTTCATCAGCTAAAAGAATTTCAGGGTTTTTAGCAATTGCTCGAGCAATCGCAATTTTCTGCTGCTCACCGCCAGAAAGTTGATAAGGATAAAAATCTCGTCGATTATAAAGCCCAACTTTATTTAATACATCTGCGATTATATGAGGAATTAAGTTTTCCTTAATTCCAATAACTCGCAGTGCAAATTCGATATTTTCTGAAACTGTTCGATCCATTAAAAGTTTAAAATCTTGAAAAATTATACCAATCTTTCGCCGTAAATTGGTTATATCTTTATCACTGGCATTATTAAGTAAATAATTAAATACTTGAAGCCTCCCGGAAGTTATTTTGTCGCCTCCATAAATTAATCGTAGAAGAGTACTTTTACCCGCACCAGTGGGGCCGACTACAAAAACAAATTCGCCTTTTGAAATTTTTAAATTGATATTAAATAAAGCTGTCCACTTGTTTTCAAAAACTTTAGTTACATTGTCAAAAATAATCATTGATTTTAATTATAGTATATTTTAATTTTAAGTCAATAAAGCTTAAATCCACCACTTAAATAACTCTCGTATTGCTATAAAAGCGTCTTTAATACCGATTTTTTTTCCTTTTTTTCTAGCGTGATAATCGATTGGAACTTCTGTAATTTTGATTCCTTTCCGCAAAAGTTTTGCAGTAATCTCAGGTTCGATTTCAAATCGTTTAGCAGTTAAGTTAAGACTTAAAAAAATATCTTTACGAATCATCTTATAACAAGTTTCCATATCAGAAAGTTTACTTGAATAAAGAAGATTGGTTAGAACAACTAAAAAATAATTAGCTAGTTTACTTAAAAATAAA
>JANXBB010000273.1 GCA_025061975.1 Caldifarciminota bacterium
GCTACCCAGGCTAAAAGAGTTATACCAAACAAAAGTTGTAAAAAAATTAATGGAACGGTTTAACTATAAAAATATCCATCAGGTGCCTCGGATTTTAAAAGTAGTAATTAATGTTGGAGCCGGAGAAGCAGTGCAGGATCCTAAAATACTAGAGGTTATAAGTGAAGATTTAGCTTTAATTACAGGACAAAAGCCTATAATTACTCGAGCCCGTAAGGCAATTTCAGCATTTAAATTACGAGCCGGTATGCCAATTGGTGTGAAGGTTACTTTACGGGGAAATCGAATGTATGAATTTTTAGATCGGTTTTTTAACTTTGCGGCACCGCGCATACGAGATTTTCGAGGTTTTCCCGTAAATTCTTTTGATGGACGCGGGGGCTATACTCTAGGGATTTCTGAGCAAACTATTTTTCCGGAAATTGAAATGGCTAAAGTAAAAAAAGTTTTTGGCATGGACATTACAATTTTGACTAACGCTAAACATGATGATGAAGCAAAGGCATTACTTGAAGAGTTAGGAATGCCGTTTCAGAGAGGGAAATAAAATATGGCGCGATTAGCATTAATTATTAAATCACAACGAGAACCTAAGTTTAAAGTAAGGAAATATAATCGGTGCCAAAGGTGTTTTCGAAAGCGTGCTTACTATAGAAAATTTGGATTGTGTCGGATTTGTCTACGAGAATTAGCATTGAAGGGTGAGATACCGGGTTTACGAAAAGCAACATGGTAAAAGAGGAGGCAACAATGGATAATATTGCTGATATGCTTACTCGGATTCGAAATGCATTGCGTGCTAAGCACAAAGAAGTAAGGATTCCCTACTCTAAAATGAAATTCGAAATTACCCGGATTCTTCTTGAGGAAGGCTACATTAACAATTTTATTATTGACGGAAAAGAACCGCATAAATATATTGTAATTCAGCTTAAATATACTGAAAACGGTAAACCGGCAATATATGGATTAAAACGAATCTCTCATCAGTCCCGACGTGTATATTGCGGTTATCGAGAGATACCACGGGCGTTAAACGGATTAGGAATTACAATTCTTTCCACACCAAAAGGGATTCTTACCGACCGTGAAGCACGTAGAGAAAAAGTTGGGGGAGAGATAATCTGCCAAATCTGGTAAGCGAGCACTTTTAATTGCCATTTAACGTAAAACGGTTACGGGTCGACAAAAAATGACTTTGGGAAATTTAACGAAAGCGTCTTTGCTATTAGAAATTGGCACCGAAGAATTGCCTGCTTCGTTTCTTAGCAACGGCGCGAAGCAACTCTATAAAAACATAACAGACTTTTTGTCGAACAACCGCATTGAGCATGGGGACGGTGTTTATTACTATACACCCAAACGTTTAAGTGTTTTGATACACGATGTTGCATTTCAGCAACCAACCCAAGTTATTGAAATTCAGGGGCCGCCGTTGAAGTTTAGCTTTAACGAAAAAGGAGAACCTACTCAAGTGACATACGGTTTTCTTAAAACTCATAATGCAAGTATAAAAGATGTTTACACAAAGAAAACCGATAAAGGCGAATATCTTTATCTTAAAAAGAAAACCCCAGGGAAAAATATTTTTGAACTATTAAAAGAGAACTTTAAGCAAATAGTCTTATCTATTGAATTTCCTAAAGTAATGAGATGGGACATCAATCGCAATTTAGTTTTTGTTCGTCCAATAAGATGGTTGACTGTGATATACGGTGACCGGTTAGTTCCGGTAACACTT
>JANXBB010000288.1 GCA_025061975.1 Caldifarciminota bacterium
CACTGCCCGAAAACATTTTAAAAAAATATAATTTTCCTAATATTACAAAGACCCTTCATGAAATCCACTTTCCTCAAAAACTTACTAATGCTCAGTCTGCTCGTAATCGACTAATTTTCGAAGAATTCTTTTATTTTGAATTAGTTCTTGCACTGCAAAAGTTAAATGTTTTAAAAAGTACCAAAGGTTACATATTAGAAGACAAAGGCAACCTAACAAAACGTTTTATTAATTCTTTACCCTTTAATCTAACAACCGGCCAACAAAAAGTCCTTAATGAAATAAAATCCGACATGGCAAAACCCCGTCCTATGAATCGACTGCTACAAGGCGATGTTGGTTCAGGAAAAACGGTAATTGCGATATATGCAATGTTGATTGCAATTGAAAATGGTTATCAAGCAGCATTGATGGCTCCAACAGAAATTTTAGCCGAACAACATTATTTTGTGTGGCATCAGCGTTTAAAGGAACTCGGAGTCAGTTCATGCTTACTTACCGGTAGCACTAAATCCAAAGAACGAAAAATTATATATGAAGGCATTAGCAATGGATCAATCCAATTAATTTTTGGAACTCATGCGTTGATTGAAGAAAATGTAAAATTTCACAAATTAGGTATCGCAGTTATTGACGAACAACACCGTTTTGGAGTAATGCAAAGAGCTGCATTACTTAATAAAGGTATAAATCCTGATTTTTTAGTTATGACTGCAACACCTATTCCAAGAACATTACAGCTAACGTTATACGGCGATTTAGATATTTCGCATTTAACTGAAAAACCACCAGGGCGAAAAAAAATTATAACTCGTCTTGTTGACGAGAAATATCGAAGCCAAGTCTATCAATTCATAAAAGAATCTTTAGTTAAAAAAAAACAAATTTATATAGTATGCCCATTAATTGAAGAATCCGAAAAAACTGATTTGCGAGCAGCAATAAAAACATATGAGGAAGTCCAAAAAATATTTCAAGAAGCTAAAGTTGGATTAATTCACGGACGACTTAAAAGCGAGGAACGCATAAAGATCATGGAAGATTTTAGATCCCAAAAGCTTGACATTTTGGTTACTACCACTGTTATTGAAGTAGGAGTTGATATTCCTAATGCTTCAGTAATGATTATTGAACATCCCGAACGTTTTGGTTTATCACAGTTACATCAATTACGAGGTCGAATCGGGAGAGGCACTGAAATATCATACTGTATATTAATAACATCAATCAGCCCCAATTCGTCAGCGTATGATCGCTTAAAGTTTTTTGAAAGTAATGACGACGGATTTTTATTGGCAGAAAAAGACCTCGAAATTCGAGGTCCTGGTGAAATTTTTGGAACTAGGCAGCATGGCTTACCGGACTTTCGATTTGCAGATTTAAAAAGAGATCAGAACTTACTATTTAAAGCGCGAGATGCTGCATTTGAGCTTATTGAAAATGATCCGCGCTTAGAAAATCCAACAAATTACATAGTACGAAAGACTTTTATTGGCAGGTTTAAAAATCGAATTGATTTGTTAAGAGTGGGTTAAATATGAAAGGCATTATTTTTGTTTTATTTGCTCTACTTTTATTTTCATGCACAGCTGAATTACCAACATCTATCGGCAAAAGCCGTCAAATAATTGTCCTTTGTAATCATCTAGATATAGTTAAAAAAATTCTTAGTTATACCTTGGAACGTCCAATTTATACAGTTCAACCTGAACCAGAATTCACTGTTCAATATCACCCATTAGCATTAATAGATAAATATTTTCGATATCATACACTTTTTATTATCGGATTAATAGATGAAGAACCTATAAGTTCCATTTTAGCCCGATATCGCGAAAAAATAATGTCCGATACTTTTGGACTTTTTGCGTTTTCTAATTTATGGGCCCGAGGCCAAAACATTTATATATTTGCTGCTCGCGATTTAAAATATCTCTCCCGGGGACTTACAAAATACGAAAGTAGAATTCTTAAAACTTTTCAAAAACGTTCTTTGGAATATATGTCAAAACTCACATATGCCCGTGGATATAATAGAAACCTTGAAAAAACTCTTTCCCAAAAATATAAATTTAGCCTCAAACTACCGTTTAGTTTTAAATTGAACTCTAAATATCAAAATAAAAATTTCCTTTATTTCGTAGCACACAACCCCGAAAGAAGCATATTCGTCCATTTCTCAAATCTCAAAATTCCTTTAGAACCAGAAAATCTTATAAATATTAGGGATAGTTTAACTAATTTATTTTACGAAGGTGATTATGTGTACCAACAGTTTACGTATGCCGAAACCGTAGATTTTAATAATAATATGGCTTTGAAATTAATTGGGGTGTGGCAAAATAATAAATATTTAGCAGGCGGTCCTTTTTTAAGTTATGCATTTTATGTCGATACCATTTTATACATTATTGACGGAATGGTTTTTAATCCCGGACAAAAAAAACTTGACTACCTTCTGCAAATAGATGCAATTCTGCATACTTTTAGGCCGTTTCCAGAAAAATCAACTAATTATTAAATGGTAAATTCGATATTTTTTATATAATTTAGCATCCCATAATAAAATTGGATTTATGATGTTATGATTATCCTCCAATATCCATCCAACATCACCCCATTTATAACCTTTCTTAATGCCCCCTATAAATGTTTCATAATATATTAACGCATCTATGCCGATATTACGAAATTTGTTTTTTACCCCTAAAGCCCATAAACGGGCACCATTAATTTTACTTCGGTAAATGAGAAATTTTATAAACCCAAAAGGAAAAAGCTTACCATTTAAATGTTTAAGCACTTGATTATAATCGGGTAAACCAATGCTCATTCCGGCAGGTTCGCCAGCAACTTCTGCGATCTGAACAATTTCAGGCACAACAATTGGTTTAAGTTTCTTGGCTAAATAATCAATCTCTTCGTCGGTCATCGGAGCGAAATCCCAATTATTGCTCCACGCGTCATTATAAATTTCTTTAATTTTTATTAGTTCATCTTTTAACTTTCTAAGATTCACGGGCCGTACAACAATTTCTTTACGTGTTTTTATAGAATTAATTACACGGAGTAGTTTATTGGGCGGTGGTTTCGTTAAATCAATGTAGTAAGAATAAAGATCCTTGATTTTTTGAAATCCTAGTTTTTCTATAAATTCAAGATAATATGGAGGATTATAGCTCATTTTTATACATGGTGGAGAGTTAAACCCCTCAATTAGAAATCCAACTTCATCGTTTAACGATGGATTAGCTGGTCCATATATCTCTTTCATATTTCTGCTTTTAGCATATTCACAAGCATTTTTCATCAACGCTTCGGCTACGAAATAATCGTAAGTAGTTTCGAAAAACCCAAAAAAAGCTACATTTTTGTCGTGATACTTACAGTAATTGTAATCAATAATTACTGCGACCCGACCAACGACTTCATTATTATGCCGAGCGATAAATAATTTCAAATCCGCGTGTTGAAAAAATGGATTTTTTTCTTTAGATAAAGTTTCTTTTATGTCGTCGATAAGAGGTGGAATCCAGTTGGGGTCATTCTTATATATTTTCCACGGCAAATTAATAAAATCTGATAAATCTTTTTTAGTTTTAACTTCCGAAACAACAATTTCTTTTTTAACACTGCTCATTAAATGACTCCTTCTTTTTTACCTACTTTCTCAAAGATTGCTAATGCCTCATCTAAGTCTTCATCGGTATGCGTAGCCATATAACTTGTTCTAATTAAACTTCGACCTGGAGGAACTGCTGGAGGTATTACAGGATTGGCAAATATACCTCCTTCATATAAACTATGCCAAAAATTTATTGCTTTTTCGTCGCTACCAATATGAAGAGGTATAATTGGCGTACAACTTTTCTCAGTGTTATAGCCTAGCGCTTTTAACCCTCTAAGCATTTTATGAGTATTATGCCACAGTCTTTCACGCCTCTCAGGTTCGTTTTTAATAATCTCTAAGGCTGCAAGCACAGTGGCAACAGCCGGTGGTGGAATACTTGCAGAAAATATTAGTGACCGTGCTTGATGACGGATATAGGTTATCACTTTATGTTCTCCGGCTACAAACCCTCCAATGGTTGCAAATGACTTAGAAAAAGTCCCCATAATCAAATCTACTTCGTCCTCGAGTCCAAAATGTTCGGCAGTTCCTGCTCCTCTTTTCCCTAAAACGCCAATTGCATGAGCATCGTCCACCATTATTCGAGCTCCATATTTCTTGGCAAGTCTCACAACATTAGGTAAATCAATAATATCACCTTCCATCGAAAAGATTCCGTCCACAACAATTAATTTACCGCAGTTTTTATCTAAACTTGCTAATACTCGCTCTAGATCTGCCATATCGTTATGTAAAAACCTTACAACCCGACCAAACGACATTTGGCACCCATCAATTATCGATGCATGATCAAGTTTATCAACAATAGCAACATCGCCCCGACGGACTAATGATGATATTACACCAAGATTGGTTTGATATCCGGTTGAAAAAACAATACAGTCCTCTTTATTTAAAAACTCACCAAGTTTCTGCTCGAGCTCTTCGTGCAAATCTAAAGTTCCATTAAGAAATCGTGAACCCGTACATCCGGTTCCATATTTCTCAATAGCTTTGATTGCTGCTTCCTTAACTTTGGGATGCGTTGTAAGACCTAAATAATTGTTAGAACCAAGCATTATCAGTTCTTTGCCTTTAATTTTAACTCTACGATCCGGCTCAGAGTCTAAGGCTCTAAAATACGGATAAAATCCAGTATCTTTGGCACGTTTTACAATCGGATAATACTCTAAACATTTGTCAAAAATGTCCATAAGTAAGTAATTTTAAGAGTATTACCTCCAATTGTCAATAACAAAGTTAATTTTGCATGAAAAAAATATTATTAAAACCCGGTTGACACATTTTAAAAAATAAATCAACTTTGCAACTGCAAAACAAGTAATACATTGATAATCAATGAAAAAGAAAAAAACAAATTAAACATAAGCCCCGGTACGGTCCTCTATATCTTTTTATAGACAATTTGAAAATTATAAGCGAATATCTTATCCAAAATATTCAACCTTAAATTCGATCCTAAGTAGACTAAATTATTTTCGTAATCGTAAATATTAAAATCTCCGGGTTTGCAAATTATTATGTAATATAAAGTTTAAGACTCGTCAATAATGAAGTGATATTCGATAAATATTGTTTTAGTATTTTGTCGATCTAAAACCAGAGACCAATTAGCAAATCCGCGGCAGTTGAGAACCTTCTAATTGTAAAACTGGCCGTAGACCTCCAATTTGAGTTTTTAACCAAACACCTAACCCATGATACCTTTCAGTAACTTCACCAATAACTCTAGTATTCTTTCCTTGAGGATGATTTTTCATTAACTTAACAATTTTAGGTGTTTCTTTTTTATCGGCGATGATAATGACTTTTCCTTCGTTTGCCATATATAAAGGATCGATACCTAAAAGTTCGGCTAATCCACGAACAGCATCAGAAATTGGAAGTTTATTTTCGTCGATAATAATACTTATATTGGCATCATCAGCAATTTCGTTTAACGTGGTTGCTATCCCCCCTCTTGTTGGATCACGCATCATTTTAATTTTGCATTGGTTTCTTGCTAAAGTTTCAATTAAAGGGTAAATAGCAGCACAGTCACTTTTAACTTTACCTTTAAAATGATAATCTTTGCGAGCTAGTAGAATAGCTGCTTCATGTTCACCAATGTTTCCATTAATAATTATTTGATCGCCAATTTCGATATTTCTAACACTTAGTGTCGGATTACTAAAAACAGGCAGGATTTCACCAATTCCACAAGTGGTAATTATAATCTCTTCTTTTGTATTGTCGTCTAAACTCCAATTAGTCTTAGAATATCGATGTTCAATGACCTTTGTATCACCGGTAACAACAAAAATTTTTAATGATTTAGTAATTTTAGATATCGAAATACAAATTTTTTCTAAGCTATTTAACGATAACCCCTCAGTAATTACAAAAGATAATGCAATGTATAATGGCCGCGCACCTTTAACTGCTAAATCGTTAACTGTGCCGCATATCGCTAATTTTCCAATATCACCACCCGGAAAGAAAAGAGGCTGAACAACATATGAATCTATTGTATAACAAAATTTATTATCGCAAGATTTTAGAACAATCTCAGCTGAATCTTCAAATTTTTTCAAAATCGGATTGTCAAAATACTTCAAGAATAACTCACGAATTAGCCGATGCATCTTTCGACCACCGGCTCCGTGTTCAATACTGATAGTCTTAATATTTTTTAAACTTTGTTTAATGTTCATATTTATAATATGCAGCGCACGCTCCTTCAGATGATACCATACAAGGACCTACAGGATGAGTTGGATTACATTTTTTCCCGAAAAGTGAACATTCGCTCGGAACAATTAAGCCTAATAATACATCACCACAGCGGCAGAAATTTCGCTTAGGTTCGGGAATTGTAATTTGATAATATTGGCGAACATCAAAATTCTCATAATTTTTTGCAAGCTTAAGCCCTGAATTAGGGATTATTCCTAATCCGCGCCACTCAGCATCGGTTGGGACAAAAACCTCGTTCATTAAATTCTGAGCAATTAAATTTCCGTGCACCTCAACACAACGTTTATATTGAATAGCTACATAATACTTTTTGCTTTTTACCTGCTGATAAAGATTGTCAAGGGCTTCTAAAATATCCGGGGGCTCAAAACCGGTAATTACACACGGCTTTAAATACTCCTTAACTAAGAATTCATAAGGTTTGCTCCCAATAATTGTTGAAACATGCCCTGGTAGGATGAAACCGTCAATTTTTAGACGAGGGTCTTGAGCAATTTTTCGCAAAGCTGGTGGAATAAGTTTTAGCAACGGTAACAGATAAAAGTTTTTTATTCGTTGTTTTTTAGCTTTGATAAGAGTAATTGCTATTGTCGGTGCAGTAGTTTCAAAGCCTACTCCAATAAATACCACGTTTTTATCGGTCTTCTGAGCCAACATTAAAGCATCCATTGGTGAATATACGATTTTTATATCTGCACCACAAGCTTTTTCTTGTTCAAGGTTACTTTCTGTTCCCGGAACTCTCATAAGATCCCCGAAGGTTGTAATGACAACATCGGATTTTTGTGCCAAAGCTATTATCCAGTCGATATCTTTTTGGGCAGTTACACACACCGGACATCCGGGCCCAGAAATCAATTTAACAGTATTCCCGACTAAGCGCCGAATCCCGGAAGCAGAAATCACATTCGTATGAGTTCCACATACCTCCATAAATCTAAGAGGCCGCTGAATTTTAGTAAATCGCCAATATTTTGATGCCATTGGATGATGTCTAATGTGTGTGCTTGATAGAATTTTTTAAATTTGCTAACTGGATTCGTGCCCAATAACTTTCCGGTGCCGTTGGCGAATTAAATATTAAATCTTCAAAAATATCCCGTGCATTCAAAGTATCATTTAAAAAGTTTAAATATATAAGCCCTAAGTTATATTTGACTTGCGGGACTAATTTACTCTTAGGAAATTTATCTAAAAATTCTTTTGAAAACGCTATAGCCTGATTTATTTGATTTTTGGTTTTAGATATTTTACAAAGCATTAAATAAGCATACTCAGCGATACGGGTATTTTTTTTGATTATCTCGCGACAGATATTTTCAGCTATGTTATAATTTTGAATTTCATAATTTAATAAAACCTCAGCATATAAATTTAAACTTGCTGTGTCACCGTCTATGTCTGTAATCAAAAGCAAAAGATGTAAGGCATCGTTTATAAATTCACTTTTCGGGAAGCGCTTGATAAGTTCAGATGACCAATAAAATACTGAGTCTGCTTTTGTTCGATAAAAAGACAATTTTATCTGATCCCAAATAAATTTGTCTGAAGCGTAATTAGGGTTTTTCATCTGCGTGTTATGGTCATTTGTATTAGCTAAATAATTAAACATATGAGGTTTTATTTCTTTATTTATCGACAAGTTATGTTCGCTTATTAATGGAAATAAAAATTGCTTACTAACTATATTTGTATGATTAAATAAAATAATTAGAAGAAAAACAACAGAGCTCATTTTAATTAATCCTTTAAGAGAGTTTCAAAGTAATTTTTTATTATCTGCTCATATTCTCTAGGGTAGTTTGCCCGAAACGAACGAATAATTTCTTCGCGTAGTTGCTTTTTATTTTCGCCTAAATTTTTATCAAGCTTGATGATTTCACGAATAAAATGTTCTTTGCCGACAACTCGCTCCCTTTTTTCGTCGGAAAATTTTTGCCTAATGCTTCTTTGAGCGTCTAATAAATGCTCTATAACTTTTTCTTGCCGCTCTATAGTTTTTCGTGAA
>JANXBB010000291.1 GCA_025061975.1 Caldifarciminota bacterium
CATGTTGGGTAATTTCTCGCCCACCTAAACCATATACATAAGATACAACAATTGGTCTTGAGGTTTGATGATAAAGCACCGAGCGGATCTCTGTTGCCAAAGGACTAATGTAACTGCTCATTGATTCGACTCGATCTAAAACTCCTACAACTTTAAATTTACTTAATGTGCTTATCAATTTTTCAGTAAATATCGGTCTAAAAAACCGTAGTTTTACTGCTCCAACCTTTTTACCTTGAGCACGAAGCTCATCAACTGCTATTTTTGCTGTACCTACTGTTGAGCCCATGGCTAAAACTACTACTTGCGCATCTTCAGTCTGATATTCGTCAATTACCGGATAGTACCGATTAAATCGTTTGTGATATTCGTCAATTACTTCTTCAATTATTCCTTTAGCCGCACGCATTCCTTCGGCTTCGGCACGCTTATGTTCAAAATAAGAATCTGGAAGACATGCTGGTCCTACGGTAATCGGGTTTTTTATATCTAACAAACTGTATTTAGGTTTAAACTCCCCTAAAAAATCGCTAACATCTTCGTCCGGTAAAATTTCAAGTCGTTCCATACAATGAGAAAGAATAAATCCGTCAATAGCAACCATCACGGGCAGATATGCCCGTTCAGCAATTTTTACTGCTTGGATTACTGAATCGTATCCTTCTTGAGAGCTTTCGCAGAAAATCTGGATCCATCCCGAATCTCGGGATGCTACTGAATCTGAATGATCACAATGGATGTTTAATGGGGCAGAAAGTGCGCGTGAAGCAACGCACATTACAATTGGTAAGCGAAGCCCGGATGCAATAAAAAGCATCTCGTGCATCAAAGCTAAACCCTGAGCAGCAGTTGCAGTCATAGCGCGTGCCCCACTGGCTGCTGCTCCAATACAAGCACTCATCGCAGAATGTTCAGATTCAGCTGGCACATATTCGGTATCAACTAAACCATCAGCAACATAGCCTGAGAAAATCTGAACAATTTCGGTTGATGGAGTAATCGGATATGCAGCAACAACATCCGGTTTACATTGTTTCATTGCATAGGCCATTGCTTCGTTACCGGTTTTTGCAACAATCATTTTTCCTCCTTAACCATAGTAATTGCCTGAACTTTTTTCGGACATACTTCAGCACAAATTCCGCATCCTTTACAATAATCATAATTTATCCCTTGGTGTTTGCCGTCAACTAAAATAATTGCCGCATCCGGACAATAAATCCAACATGTAAGACAGTTTATACATTTCTCTTTATTCCAGATCGGACGAAAACTGCGCCACGTACCAGTTTTGTTTTCTAATACTGCTTTTAGATCATTAATTATCGCCCCGCAGGGCAATTCTTTCCAAGATTTTAACTTACTCATTTTAACTCCTTATATTTAATTTTCGCATTCAGACTTGACCTCTTCGTAGGCTCGTTTTATTGATTCAATATTACCCTTGATAATTTCATCGCGTCCTCGAAACTTTTGAGTTAGCTTATTGGTAATTGCGGCAAGCATCTTTTGATAATCAAAAATTCCTGTCACTTTGACTAAAGCCCCAAGCATTGGGGTATTAGGCACATCGCGTTTTATACATTCAAGGGCAATTTTTGATGCATTGACACAATAAATTTTAATGTTTTTATTGCCAAGATTATAGCGCTTTCTTATCTTTTCCGGCGACTCTTCAGTGTTAATCAAAAGAATCCCCCCTTCTTTTAAACCTTCAACAACATTACTTACCTCAATAAGGGTTGGATCTAAAACCACTACAATATCGGGTTCTTTTATTCCGGCATGAGTCCGAATTTCTTTGTCAGAAAGTCGGTTATATGCGGTTACTGGTGCGCCCATCCGTTCAGGTCCATATTCCGGAAACGCTTGAATAAAAAGACCGGTATCAAGCGCTGCTTCCCCAAACAATAACGCAGCAGTTTTAGCACCTTGGCCACCTCGACCATGCCAACGAATTTCTAATAGTTTTTGTCCACATACATTATTACTCATTTTTTGCTCCTTTTTTGATAATTAAAAATTATACCCAATAAAATTATTTTTGTCAATTTAAGTCTAGTTAAATTTTATGTTAGCCTTTATTTTTAGTAATCCGGGGTTTATATTTAAACCTCCTTGTTCTCTGAAGAACAGTGTCGTAATCTAATATCTCAAAATTCATCTTCTAAATCAAAATCCTTTAGGTTTATTTTTAGGATAGCGTTTAAAAGGTCTCTTAGTTATTTTAAGTCTTTTAAGGATAATATTTCTAAAAGGTTCTTTTATAAGATTACAAAAATCAACCCGAAAAACTTAACCCTTAAAACCCCTAAAACATCCCCAGGACCGTATAGGAGACTGTATCCCCCTAAATACCTTATTCCAAATCACCTGCCTTTTCTTATTTCAAATCTTTCTAATAAAACCCTAATAATTTTAACCATTACTCTCATTGTTCTCATTTATTATATAGATGCACAAAACACCAATAAAGGTAAAAAAATT
>JANXBB010000033.1 GCA_025061975.1 Caldifarciminota bacterium
GATATAATGTTTTTTATTTTGAAATCCCCCCGGCATCTGTGCTTCAAGTAGTTAAAGAAAATGTTTTTCGCAAACGTGGTATAATTGATTTTTTGCGCGCACCTTGTAAAAAAATCAACAATCTTTACTTGTTCTCCTTCCCTCCAATCTTTCCTGCGTCTAGATATCAAAATGGAATGTTGCGGTTATTTAACAATAAACGAATGATTTATCATCTTAAACATAAATTTTATCCTTTAGTTAAACAAAAATCGAAGATCGTATGTCTGGCAACTACGCCTTATTGGTACCCTATAATCAAAAATATTGGTTTTTCATTTTTAGTTTATGACTGCATAGATGATTTAAAAGTGTTTTGTAAAGAAAAACATTTAAATTATTTCTCCGTTTTACAAAAAAAGCTAATCAATATATCTGATTTGGTTATTGTATCCGCAGAAGCACTAAAGGAAGATATTAAAAAAATTAATTCTACAGTTCCAATTTATTTAATATCCAACGGCGTTCCGACAAACTTTTATAAACCTGACTTACCTGTTCCCAAAGAATTACAATCCCTGCCTCGCCCTATAATAGGTTTTATCGGTGCTCTGTTTGAATGGGTTGATACAAAATTAATCGAAAACTCCGCAAGAAAATTATCTTACTGTTCCTTTGTGTTAATAGGACCTAAGCAAAACATAGAAATAGCAGAAATAAATAATATATATTATTTAGGCCCGAAACCATACAATGAAATTCCTTATTACATCAACGCCTTTGACGTCTGCATCATTCCATTTGTTGCCGGAGAGGTGTCAAAAAAAGTAGATCCGATTAAAGTATATGAATATTTAGCGTACGGCAAACCAGTTGTAGCGATAAACTTACCTGAATTACAAAGATTATCAGAAATTGTTTATTTAGCAAACACTCAAGAAGAATTTATAAGCATGATTAAAATAGCACTTTCCGAAACGCAATCCGAGCTTAAAAGAAAGCGTATGTTTTTCGCTCAAAATAACACGTGGGAAATAAGAACTCAGATGTTAATTAATACTATAAATAAACACATTCGATTAAAACATGAAAATCGGCATTGACGGAACTGCTGTAAAGTCGAGACATCACGGCATTGGAAACTATTTCTTCTCAATGGTTTCAGCGCTTCTGAATTTAGACCACAAAAATAAATATTTGATTTGGATTAGGAGCGGAATCAAATTGCCGTGGTCAAACTCTAATATTTTACATAAATACGTTCCTTCTTCAGCACTCAGAATTTTCTGGTTTAACACTTTCCTCCCGATGGAAATTTATAAATACCAACTAGATATTTTTTGGGGCACCGCAAATGCGCTTCCTTTAATTAAAACAACTAAATTTATAGTTACTATTCATGACTTATCGAGTTTTGTTATTAAAGAAACGTATCCCCTTTTGCGTCGAATTTATTATCAAAAAATCATCGAAAATGCCGTTAAAAAAGCTGACATTATTATCACCGATTCTAACTTCTCGCGCTCTTCTATTATTAACTACTTCTCTTTATCGTCTGAAAAAGTCAAAACAATATATCTAGGGGTTTCACCAATTTTCTTTACAAAACCACCCCCAGAACACATTTATCAAGTCCGAAAGTATTATAATTTACCCAATGATTATATTTTAACGCTTTCTGTTCTCGAGCCTAAAAAAAATATCGAACGTTTAATACAAGCTTATGCATTATTAAAGTCGAAATATTGTAATTTCCCTGCTTTAGTTATCGCCGGCTCTAAAAAATATGGTTGGCTAAATAGAGAACTTTTTACGTTAGTTTATAAGTCAAATTTACAAAATGATGTTTTTTTTATAGACGAAGTCAATTATTCCGATCTCCCAGTTATTTATCACTGTGCGATGCTTTTTGTATTCCCCTCTTTATATGAAGGATTTGGGCTACCGGTTCTAGAAGCTATGGCATGTGGTATTCCTGTAATCACTTCCAATACATCTGCGCTATCAGAAATTTCAAATAACTGTGCTGTATTAATTGATCCCTACAATGTATATAGTATAGCACAAGCCATCGAAACTGTAATTTTCGACACTGAAAAACGAAAAGTTCTTGGTGCAAAAGGGCAAAAAAACGCCGAACGTTTTTCATGGGACACTGCAGCAAAAAATTTGTTAGAAATTTTTTATACTCTAGAAGAAACAGATGAGAATCGGAATTGATGCTTCTGTACTTCGAACTCCTCCGCGAGGGGTAGGAGTATATTTGTCGAATCTTCTTGCAAGATTTTCGTCTCTTGCTCCAAACGATGAGTTTTTCCTTTATACGCCGTCAAAGTTATATATAGATTTTAAACATAATAACTATATTATCAAATTAGGAAAACCCCCATTGAATTTACTGGGGGGGACTCTCTGGCTTAAAATAAATAGTGCTCTCAGACGAAATGCTGACAACCTTTCTGTATTTTTTTCCCCAGCCCATATTCTGCCACCACTTCCCCAAAGAATTAAAACAGTGTTAACAGTACATGATCTTGTAGCAATCCTTTATCCTGAAACTATGGCTAATTATAACAGGCTTGTACATCGAATTTACTTTAAACAATCAATCATCCGTGCCCATAAAATTATCGCGGTTTCAGAGTGGACCAAAAAACTATTGTGTGAATACTTTTCACTACAACCTGAAAAAATTTCTGTAATTTATGAAGGTTATGATGAATCTTTTAGAGTCTATCCTAAATCAGAAATCCAATTTTATCTTAGGCAGTTAAACATTACCGAACCTTACATTTTATCGGTAGGTACTATAGAACCACGTAAGAATTACCCTTGCCTCATTCGCGCTTTTAAAAAGTTTTCATCAACTTTTATGTTAGTAATTGCAGGAAAACATGGGTGGAAAACAGACTCAGTAATGGATTTAATTAAACAATTAGGACTCAAACACCGCGTTAGAATTTTGGGATACGTTTCGCCCGATAAACTTCCTTATTTATATAATGGCGCCGAAATTTTTGTAATCCCTTCATTATATGAAGGATTCGGACTCCCGCTTTTAGAAGCAATGGCATGCGGATTACCAATTGTCGCAAGCAAAAGTTCCTCTTTTCCAGAAATTGGAGGCGATGCCTGTTTATATTTTGATCCTTCCGATCCTACAGATTTAGCCGAAAAAATGGACCTTATCCTTTCCAACTCTGTCCTAAAAGAAAAATTAATGAAAAAAGCACAAAATCGTGCTCGAGAGTTTAGCTGGGAATCATGCGCTCAAAAAACATTAGCTGTTTTGAAACAATAAAATGGAGCTTTCAATTATAATTGTAAGTTACAATACTAAAGAGCATCTGAAATCGTGTCTAAAAAGCATTTACGAGCTGTTTTGCAGTGGACAATGTGAAGTTATAGTTGTAGATAACGGTTCGACTGATAGTTCAACTACTATGATTAAAAAACAGTTTCCCTGGGTACGGCTAATTGAAAACAATAAAAATATCGGATATGCCCGCGCAACTAATCAAGGAATAAAATTTGCAAAAGGTGAATATATCCTTCTTTTAAATCCTGATACAGAAAACATCGATCATGGTATAGAAAAAACCTTTGGATTTATTAAAACAAACCCAGAAATTCAAGCTGTTACTTGCCGAGTTGAACTTCCATCAGGCGAACTCGACTGGGCATGTCATAGAGGATTTCCAACGCCATGGGCGTCTTTGTGTTATTTTCTTAAATTAGACCGGCTTTTCCCCCGTACCCCTTTCTTTTGTAAATATCATTTAACCTACTTGCCCTTAGATAGTATCCATGAAATTGATAGCCCAAGCGGTTGCTTCTTTCTTATTAAACGCACGCTCCTAGATAAAGTCGGACTCCTTGACGAAGATTATTTTTGCTACGGAGAAGATGTTGATTTGGCATTCCGTATCAAAAAGGCAAATGGAAAAATTTTTTTCTATCCGCATGCCAAAATCGTTCACTATAAAGGAATCGCTTCAGGCATTAAAAGCCATTCGCAACATATATCACAAGCTAGCAAACGGTCAAGGCTTTTAGCAATTTCTTACTTTTATTCGGCTATGTGGATATTTTACAAAAAACATTATAAGAAAATATATCCGGCTTTTATAAGTTACTTGGTCTATATAGGAATTAAATTAAAAAAAATGTTAAGTATATTAAAACTACGAGTATGAACACATCTACTAAACCTGAATATGTTGTCTATAAAAATAAACTTCTCCGGCGAATCTTAGTTAAAACCCACATCATCACTGAAAAAGATTCAATTCTTGAAATTATAAATCAATACGTTGCGCCTCTTTTATTACCTAATGACATTGTCACTATAAGTGAAAGTGTTGTGGCTATTACCCAAGGACGGGCAATTAAAGTTTCAAAAATTCGACCAAGAATTTTAGCTAAACTTTTGTGGCGTTTTGTTAGAAAAGTGCCTTACGGAATAGGACTTAGAAATCCTTATAGCATGGAATGTGCATTCCGAGAATGTGGAACAACTCGAATTTTAGTTGCTGCTTTCATAAGTGCGTTTGCAAAACTAGTAAGACGAAAGGGAGATTTTTACCGAATTTGCGGAATCCAAGCAGCAATGATCGATGCTCCGGGAACAGCGGGGCTAGCTCAATTTCGCGATTGTGTTATTTTGGGCCCCCAAAAACCTCATTTAGTAGTTAGTAATCTCGCTTTAAAATTTCAAACTCCGTTTGCTATTGTCGATGCCAACGATATATTTGGTTGCACTGTGGTCGCATGCTCCCATCCATGCTATAATGATCTCATTTCATACGTTCTTGACGATAATCCAATGGGGCAAGGCGCCGAATGTACTCCAATAGCAATAATAAGGGGTTATTAGATTAATTTGATAATACTACTCTACCTTGTTTTATCACACTTCGAATTAAATTCGTTCCTAGTTGAAAGAAAAGCTCTTTATAATTAGATGTATTAAGGATAATCAAATCTGCATCATATCCTTCACTAATTAAACCGATTTTGTGATTTAGTCCTAATGCTTTAGCTCCATTAATTGTAGCGGCACATAAAGCTTCTTGTGGCGATAGCCCATATAAAAGACATCCTAGGGTAATAATTATTGGCATTTGATATATTGGACACGTGCCGGGATTAAAGTCGGATGCCAAAGCTATTGGAAGTCCTAGTTTACGCATTTCTTGGACTGGAGGTTTTTTACGGGATTTAAGAAAAAAAGTGGTTCCCGGAAGAAGTACACAAACAACCTGTTTTTTCTTTAGTAAACGAAGTCCTGTTAACGTTGCATAATTAAGATGTTCTGCAGAAATACAACCAAGCCTACCTGCAAGTTCTGTACCTCCGGAATTTTCAATCTCATCGGCGTGAATTTTTATAATAAGCCCATATTTTTTAGCGGTTGTAAGAATTTTTTCAGCTTGTTTAGGTGGGAAGACGAATTTTTCACAAAAAACGTCGACAAACTGAGCTAATTTCTTTTTACTAACCTGCGGAATCATTACCTCAATTAGTTCTTTTGTATATTCCCTAAGAGATCTATTCGGCGGAATAGCATGAGCTCCCATAAAAGTTGCAATCACTGTAATCTTATCTTTTAAATCTTTACGTAAACGGTTAATAACCCGAAGCATTTTTAACTCGTGTTTCCATGATAAACCATAACCGGATTTAATTTCAACAGTAGTTGTTCCCCATTTAAGCATCGATAGAATACGCTCCCGAGCTATTTCATAAAGTTCATTTTCATCTGTTTCACGCACTTCTTTCACTGTACTTAAAATACCGCCTCCTTGTGCTAAAATTTGTTCGTAGCTTATCCCATCAAGTCTCATAAAAAATTCTTTTGAACGTAGCGACTTAAAAACCAAGTGTGTATGAGAATCTACAAACCCAGGAAGAACTACACAGTTTTCTGCTGAAATTATCTTTATGTTCTTTGGTAGGACGGAAAGTTTCTTTACTTGCGCAATTTTTCCATCCTTTATCACAATATCAACATCAGACAAAACCTTTAAAGCTCCGTTTTCAAATGTAAGAACTTGACTTGGTTTGTAAATAATTAATTCCATGTAAAAATTCGGGGAGAAGTCCGAGAGACGGTCTCCTCCCCGGTATTTTTTAGTTTACAACCCAAGCTTTAAATTAACTCGATGCGCAAGCCCTAATCTTCCTAAGTCACGAACTATATAATCAAGATTTAGAATAGTATTACCGAAAATATTAAATGCTGCACCAAATCCACCGCATAAACTAGAACGCCAAAGAACCCACGAGGCATATTCAAAATCTGTATTGACTGAAGCACCGGCAAGTAAATAATACCGTTTAAAATTTAATTCCAAACCTACATTTATCCGTTCATTTAAGTCGTTATAATGAACCAAGTCAGTAGCAATAGTAAAAAGATAATTCTCGTGTCTTATAAAATCATAAGCTAAACCAACTCGAAATATTGTAGGTAAGATGAAATTTTCGGTTTTATAAGTGGCGGGAATTGGACTAATTGTCCAAGGCCAAGTCCAGTTTTCTGGTTTAGTAATTGTTACATCAAGTTGTTTCCCGCTAAAACGTGCATCAGGCCCAAAATTAGAAATGGTCATTGCCAATCTTAGATTCCGCCAGCCTGTATTATAATAAATTCCTAAATCTAAAGCAACCGCGTTGGCAGTAAGATCCCAAATACGTTCTTGAATAACCTTCACATTTCCCCCAAAAGCAAATTTATCGGTAAACATTCGAGCTAAACCTAACGTGAGCGCCATATCATTTGCTGAAAAAGTCCTGCCGGTTCCTTGATAATTATCAATTGTGGTTTCCTCAAATTCTCCATAATTTAGATAAGTAAGGGCGATACCCAATGTTCCAAAATTTGTAGGGTGAGCGAATGCTAGATATTCTAAACGGGAAGAAAGAATCCATTCATTATGAGAAAGTAAAAATTCTTTATTTTTAATCAAAGCGAGCCCTGCAGGATTATAATACGTTGCCGAAACATCATTTGCTACAGCAACAAATGCTTCACCCATGCCTGTAGCACGCCCTACTCCAATTTTCAGAAACGCAAAACCCGCTTTTCCTAATTTTGTAAATACTGCTTGACTGATATTAATGTTCAAAACAAACAATAAGAGGAAAATTAAACCTGTTTGTTTTCTATTCATAAACCCTCCTTAGTATATAATAACAAACTTACCGATCTGAGTTCCAGTTTCAGCCTCAACATGGAAAATATAAACCCCGGGTGCTGGTTTTTGACCAGATTCTGTTAGTAAATCCCAATCTTCGTCGCCTCCGGAACCAAGTGGTACGTTGCCGGAATCTTTAATATTTGTTGCATCATGGGTAATAATTTTAATCAGATCCCCGGCAAAATTATAAATCCGAATTGTACATTTATCGGGCAAATTAATAAATTTAATTTTGCGATAATCCGGATGCCGTTCCCATTCATTACGGACTAAATATGGATTAGGCACTACTTTTACCTTAAGTCCTCGCACAATGCTATCTTGAGAAAGTACCATAGGAGTAGAAATTATTTGATATTGCGTATAACTCGGAGCATTAGTTAACCTTTTTGAGTAAACTATCCAGGTATCACCTTCGTTGGGCAAAATTCTAATAGGCTGGGTGTTGTTAAAATTAAATTGCGAACCGCAAATTGTCATATATATTGTAAAATTAAGTCGCAATGTATCTGTTCCTAAAGAAAAACTCCAACCATCGGCAGAGTCCACATCAAGTGTCAAACTGCGCATCCGTCGATAGGGTACAAATTCATTTAATGTTAAATCGTAAACTTCACAAGTTAGTGGACTTTGAGGATCATTGGTTCGTTTCTTTTTCCAGACGATTCTATAATCTGAGCCCCGATATGCCCAAAGTGCAAAATTATTAGTTACCGCCGGAATAGCTAAAGATTCTTGTGGATAACTCCCTGATTTCACAACTACCCGATCGAACGACTGAGTTGGTATTACATCCATTCTAAACTTCATTCGTAAATCACAAATTGGCATATTGGCCCATGTAGTATCAACTCGGATCTTCTTATGAATTGACCCATCTTGATAAACTGTATCATAAGAAGTTTCTTTAATGTTAATTATTACACTATCGAATATCGTTGGATGGTAGACCACTTCATCAGCATTATTTCTGATGTCTCGAACAAATTCCTGAGGTCCAATTACGGTATCACCGGATTTGTTTAAAACAACATAGCTATATTTTGGAATAGTAGTAGATCCGCTACCATAAGGCTTTGGTGCTAAAAATTTTACAGTATAGGTATCGGCTTTTATTGCATAAGGGGTAAGAGCGACCGGATTGAAATCAAGGTTGAGTCTAGGCCCTCCAATTAATTTTGTAACAGTAAAAACCGGTGATCGATAATTACCTGGATCGGTCCTTGCTTGAGTAACTTTAGCAACGATTCCAGATTCTAAGCTTAAATGATAAGTATCAGCGGGATTAGGATCGCCACCTAATGTGTTAATATCGTAAGCAGTTACCGCATAATAATAAGGAAATCCTAATCGAATGTTATTAGAATCAATATAGGCATAAGTCAAACCTTTATCTGTTGCCCGAGTTCGAAGTGATTCAGGTGCAGTTGTGTCTTCGTAAACCATACCATCAATCTTGTCAAACTGATCTAAAAGCTGCCACTCTCCGGGATTTCCGGTTAAACTCCGATAGATCTTGTAACCTTGAAAGTCATATTGACGATAGAATGGATTTCGTAATGTTGCTGCTAAAGTAAAGAACCGGTCAGGAGTACGTTCTGCAATATCATCCCAGATAAGAGTTATTTTCCCTTCGCCGGGAATCAAAGTCAAATTAGGTGAAGGAGGTGCTTCTGGCATGATCCAAAAATTATCGTAAGCTGCTTGGGCCGCAGCAGAAGCTAATGCTAACTGATATAAATCCCCCACTCCTTGAACCGGATTCGAAGGTGCAGCAATAACTGCTATTGTAATTGTTGCAATTTCTCCTGGCGCTAAATTAAATGGTCCAGACGATTGTAAAAAACGTTTATCATTAGGTGCCGGATCGATCGAATCAAACGGTGAGTAAACCGGTGGAGATTCCCAATAATTATAACCAGCCATTGCTAAATACTGGGTATAATTAGTAACCGGATCACCTGCTTGTAGAGTAAACATTTTAAACGAAGTCATTCCAAGTTGTTCTAATTCAGCCGGCTCATCGATGAGCCCGTTCCCATTATTATCAATGTTGTCCGGGCCTTCGTCGATAATTCCGTTTCCATTATTATCTATTCCATCATTATATGCATAAGGACTTTGGAGAAAATCAAATCCTACAAAACCCGGCGGTGTAGCCCACCCTTCATTAAAATCATTATCGTAACAATACCCAACGTTATCTACAAATACCGAGTCTGTACCGATACGGTTCTTGATATATTTTCTTAAAACAAGCCCCAGCATGTCGTCGTTGGCTCCTCCAATATCTGGATCACAAACCATTCCTAAATACATCCGCTTAATGGTGTCGGTTGTTACATTTCGAACATGTAACACAAAAAATACAATATCTCGGTTCCATGGTAAATTCCAAGCATATGTATACTGATAAATTTCGATCCCAATGGGAATTTTGGGAGTGGTATGAAAATCCGGATCGCGGTCATTAAAAACAGTCCAAGCATCATATGAAGAAGTTGTTGTTCGTGGTATCGGATATAAATAACCTACAATGGTTTCGCCTGTGCCGGTTGGAATTTTTAATGGAGTACTCAGGGAATCTCTCATACTTACGGGAAAATCATTTATCTGGGGCGGCCAATCTTCGGGATAAATGTAAACTCGTTCAAAATTACGGCTGCTATACCCCCCAGGGGCATTATCCCATGCACCTGGAGTAAATTCACTACGTCCCGAACTTGGATTATATCCACAAGTAACCAAGGTTTCGGTTCGTGAAGGCATCGCTCCGACCCATATGCCTGCTCCATAGATGTAAAAATTTCCGCTTCCTTTAGGCCATTCGCCTCCCGGGCGTCCTATTCCATATCCAAAAGTTCCATAATTTGTTATTGGAATTCGCCACTGATTTTTACCATACCATTTAAAATCAAGGATTCGATCGAACTTCTGGGGCTGCTGTTCTTGAGTTCGGGCTATAAGCAAGTTAATTGATATTATGTTTAATATCACCAATATTAATTTTATAGATTTTATTTTCATAGATCCCCCCTAAAATTCAAAATCAACCCCGAATCGTATTTGCCTCGGAGGTCCATAATTCATAGGATTATTAACAAAGTCTCGCCATGCAGTTAGATATGAAACATACTCTTCATAATCATCAACCACGCCATTTGAATTTATATCCCGCGCCGGATGATAACTAGCATAAAGCAATGTTACGTCATCGTTGGGATTAATGGATCTAGTAGCATAAGTATGCGCATTACCATCGTCATCAGGGCGACCGGTATAACCATAAACCCACTCAATATTTTTCGTATTAAATAAATTAGTAATATCACACGTAAGATTAAATTTAACTCTCCCAATTGTAATCCCTTTTACAATTTTTAAATCTGCTGACCAACGTGGAGGCATTCGTAATGAATTTTTTTCACCGGTTCTCCGTCCACTGTTAAGCCCTTGTCGCAACTCAGCTTCCCGTGGAGTGTACGGAAGTCCGGAACCGTAACTAAACAAAACTGTAGCTTTCAAGTTCCTTGCTAAAACAACAAAATAGTCGTCAGGAAAATCGACTCCTAAATCTAATTTCAATGAATGACGTTCGTCAAAATCTAACGTATATTCGCGCTTGGGTGGTTCCATTTCTCGTCCACTTACCGGATCAACTCCATAGGCATAACGTTCGTAATAATACTCATATCCATAAGAAGCTGTACCCTTAGCGTAAGAGAGACCATAAGATAATCGACCTGACCAATAATTGGATAGTTGTTTTATAAAGCCGACTTCAATTCCTCGAACGTTTCCGTATTCTTCGTTGCAGATTGGATAATATCCAGTAGGTACCGCAGGGATAAACCGAATGCCGATCAAATCATAAATATCTTTATAATAAGCAGTAAAATCTAAAGCAGCGACCGAGGAAATAAGAACCTCGGAGCCTACTTCATAAGCCACAGTCTGCTGAGCTCTTAGATCCGGATTACCGATAATCATATTGCCACGCGAATATGCAAGCTGAGTTATATTGTCAAATAAATAACGATATGCAGGAGTTTGATAAAAATGCCCATACGAGAATCGAAACTTTGCTTTTTCTCCGATGGGGAATGAGATTCCCAGCCGTGGTGATAATTTGTACTTCACTTGAGCGCGTACCATTGTTGGATCTTCAATATTTGTTGGATTCGCTCGCTTATAAGCTTTTGGATCTAGGTAGTCTAATCTAATACCAGCTCGAACTACTAAATCTTCAAAATCCATCCGATCTTGAATAAAAACTGCGAGATTAACTGGCCGATAATTATAAAAATCATAAAAGGGATTAGGATCCCAAGGCAAAGAGTTGTAGCGTCTGAAGAGAAAATTATTACGCAACTCGAACCCGGTTTTAAACTCGTGAACTTTCCCGATATTATGAGTTAAATCACCTTTTATAGTATGAACTCTTGAACCATGGAAAAGAAAATACCTGTAATCACCCACACCATAGAAAAGATTATTAACACCAAATGGATTATTCACCACATTGTTTCGTTGTTGTTCATAACCGGGTAAAATACCACTAATTGTCCTTTCAGTAGTGTCGGCTCTTACTGCATCTAACGCTTTAAACTGATAGTCCTGCCAAAATCTCCATCCAAACGTATATCCAAGTTCGCGCTCCTTTTCTAAGTCACGGACTGCAATAACCCGCTCGTCCCAAAAGTAACCATATCGAATAGTATAAAATGTGTTTTTAGAAATCATATGATTAACCGAAATCCCTGCTTTGCGAACTCGTTCTTGACGAGACAAGAAATTGTCAAGATGATATTTAAATCCAATTTGATTTAAAGCCCCTGAACCTTCGCGTTCAGATGGATATTGTTCCCATTGTTCTCGAGAAATAAAACCATCAGCGGTTAGTTTAAGTCCGGAAAGCTTCTGAGGAACATATGTAAATTTTGATGTTATCTTATAGTCTTGACGATTCTGATGAGGAAGCTTAAATTTTCGGGGTGCATAATCTTCAGCAACAAAAACCTCACCTGAAAGAAAATATTTAAGTTTGTTAATAGGTAAAGGTCCACCAACTGAAATTTCGGCTCGATTATAACCAAAATTAACCGGATCGGGTAAAAAAGCATCAGAAGTATATTTGGCGCGTAAAGAAAATTTATCACGGCCTTCCCTGGTAACTACTGAAACGATCCCAGACATTGCCTCACCGTATTCAGCATCAAACCCTCCAGAAATCACTAATACTTCAGCAGTTGCTTGAGGATTAATTCGAGCCGCTGAATACCCATATAATGGATCAGTTGTAGCAATGCCATCTACAAAATACACAATTTCATCCGGCCGTCCGCCACGTAGATGTGAACCATATGATGGACTCTGAACGACGCCAGCAGATAAATTCACAATTGCACCTAAAGTAGCTACCGGTAATTTATCAAAGTCGTCTTTTGTAATCACTCGTTGCGTTGCAGCTTGAGTTCGGACAATCAACGGCCGTTCAGCTGAAACCTCTACAGCTCCTACAGGAATAACTGTCGACCGTAAGCTAAAATTGACAGTGATTGTTTGATCTGAAATTACTAAGACGTCGCTCATCCGCACCGGTTCATAACCCACGTAGCTAGCAATTATCGTATGAATTCCTGCCGGCACGTTAGTAATCAAATAAAACCCATTATTATCAGTAGCCGCTCCTAATGGAGTCCCTTCGATAACAATATTTACGCCAACCAGAGGTTGTTTAGTATCTGCATCTGTCACCCGGCCAATAATTCGGCCGGTTTCACCAGCAAAGATAATACTTAACCCAAAGACAAATAATATGCTTAATATCAATAATGTTTTATTCATAACTACCCCCTACTCAATCACTCTAACAGGTAATGCCCATACTGTTTTTGGCCAAAACGCTCGTGTGGGATATGCAAGACCGCTCAACCCCAAAACTTCAATATAAAGATGATTTAATCCTAATTCGGAAAAGCTGATTTTTTTAGTTGCCACGTTATTCGACACCGGAAGAAAATATTTAGAAGTTAACTGACTACGACCCCAACTGATATATACCAAATAACTGTCACTTCCACTTAAAGTGATTTTAAGTTCAACCGAATCTCCTTGGTTTACGGTATATAAAGAATCAAGTTTAAATAAATTCATAATGCCGCGCCGATTATGCGTTGGCCTGTAACGAAATGTGTCAGTTTCTCCGGAAATCTTTTTAAGAATAATGTTACTTATTGTAGGCGCTAAAGAATTATCTGGCAGATAAGTGCCAAAACCTGTAAGATAACGCATGTAATATCTTGGAGCACCGTTTTCTTTCCTTAGTTCTAAATAGCGTCGAGCTTTATATCCAAAATGCCACTCAGCTTCCCGGGCGCTGTAATAATTTTTACTGATTGAAGTCACATAATAACTTATTGTAGTCTCAGGTGGTGTTACTGTGGTATCAATTGCTGTATCCGGAGTAAAACGAATACGCCATACGCTGTCAACTCCAACAATTGCAATACAATCAGCTGAATCTTGATATGTTACATAACAAAATGTGTCTCGAGTTTCAATAGAATCGTTTTTACGCCCAAAAATGTATTCGGTAAAACGAGGACGTTCGGTAATAACATAGCGAAAATCCCTAAATTTTGCGATTTTAATTAAACTGTCTATCGGAGTTGTGCGTCGAGCAGTATCCGAGGGCACAAGAGGGATACTTATATTTAAGGGATAACTCGGGGCATTTATCACTTTAAGACCGTTAATACTATCACGCCATATTGTAAGAACTTCGTTAACCGCCAACGAATCTTCTCGTGTTTCCCATGGCCAGCGCATAAAACTCTCACGTTCACATGAAACACTCACCAATCCAACGAATAGAACTATTACACTTAAAAGAAAAAAATAGCTCTTATTCATATAACTCCTTTTATCAATATGACACAAAGCAAACAATAACACATTTTACTGGGGGTAGCTATAGGGGACGGTATAGCTACCCCCAGTATCTTTTAATCGGTGCGGATAACTTTAGAGGAAGCCCGAGAAGTCGGAGTGCTTAAAGTTATGAAGTAGACCCCTTGACCGACGAGATTATTATTAGAATCTCGCCCATCCCAAGTTACTGTAGCTTCACCTGGGCCCTGAATCCCTGAAATGAGGGTTTTAACTGGCCGGCCCAAAATATCATAAACAGTAAGATCCACCATGGTCCGTGCTGGTATTGAATAAGTAATTGTGGTCTTTGATGAGGTTGGATTAGGTCTAATTGATTTCAATGAGAATGTGTAAGTTGGAAGTGAATAATTCTCTTCAATTGCCGCAGGAAGGCTGTTGCGATGGAAACGATGGAGCACTACCGGATTACGAGTTGTCCGGCCTTGAGTATAAAGCTCAAATCCGGCAATGGAGTCTATTAAATACTGAACAAAAACTGTATCGGCCCTAACACCACCAACGCATGGGAACCGTTTGGATGTTGTATTTGGATCAGTAATTCGACCTTTCCGAGTTACTGTCTGCCCGTTATTGCTAACTTCAGCTACCCAGATATCAGCTCGAGCAAGAGTGGTTGCAGGTTCATAATTTAAAGAATCAAATTGCTCCCAAGCAACATAAAACTTACCATCAGCTGCTTGCACAATTGACGGTCTCGTAGCGAAAATGGCATTATAACCCACAGGAGCATTTAACGTATCAGCATCGTAGTGATGAACTAACGTCCACGGATTAGGAAGACCTGATTGCGGGCTATAAAGCCAGATTTGAGATGGAATTGTATAACCAGATGTTCCTTCATAGTGCATAACCGATGCCACAATTCTTAAATTATCCTGGTTATCAAACATCGCGAAGAGTGAAGAAATATGGTATGAAGGGTTAACACCGTATGTGGAAGGAGGAAATGGAAGTTGAACTTCCGGCTGCCATGTAAGACCGCCGTCGGTAGATAGCCGATAAAATGCCCGCTCCGGATAAGCATCTTCTGAACATTGCCAAAGAACCACAACTTTATTAGAAATTTTAGATGCAGCAATGTTGTGATCTGGAAAGAGCGGGGCTGATCCCGGAGTGTGTATTCTGATTGGGGTTGACCAAGTTCCCCAGGGTTGACATCTGGTATACCATAATGAATCTTGCGATGAAGCATCAACACATGCTACATGAAGTGCCTGGTTATTAGTAACTGCTACTGCAGGCCATTGATATCCAGATGGACCATTAGAATATTGGAATAGGCCACCACCGGGCATAATATCAACTGCCGCTACCGGTGTTAAAACACCCCCTACAGATTGATGAGTCAATCCAACTCCGTAACCGGTTATCGGATCATAATCAAAGCTTCCAAATCCGCTCCGTGATGAGTAAACATTTATTCCGTCATTAGGCCAGTTCCAAGTTCGGGTAGTAAAATCATAAAAGTTGTATCTTTGATTTCGGTCAGTTGCAGGATTAAAATTAGAATACATCCAGTAACAGTGAAGTCCCTGAACGCCGGTAGTCGGACAATACCGACAATGAGAGTAAACTGGCCCGTTATATTGCCAGTCATAAGTTGTATAGCCCACTACTTCTTGACGCCCAATAATCGGCATAAGCTCTGTATTATTAGAATTTGTGATATTAGCATTTCCTAAATTGGTGCGATTGTCATTTA